>CATJWG010000126.1 GCA_949744165.1 uncultured Eubacteriales bacterium
CTCAGCCGCGGACGGGGTTGGCTATGATACTTTTCGTACTTCTGGGCATTATTCTTGTATCCATTATTATGGAAAAACAGAATACAATGCTAAAGGTTATATCAAAACAGAGTCATCCCTGATTCCGCTCAGACGCCTTTGAGACAGGAGCTGTTCTTGGCGTACCCCAAATCAGGTGACACACCGTCTGCGATCTGACTTTTAGACCGCAGGCTTTTTTATTACCCAAAGGAGGTCAAACCACACATGAAAATGAAAGGCGCCAACATCCTGATAGAATGTCTGTTGGAACAGGGGGTAGATACCATCTTCGGCTACCCGGGCGGCTCGATATTGAACATCTACGACGCTTTGTACGACTACAAGGACAAGATAAAGCACATTCTCACCGCCCACGAGCAGGGCGCGTCCCATGCCGCGGACGGCTACGCCCGCTCCACCGGAAAGGTCGGCGTGTGCTTCGCCACCTCCGGCCCCGGAGCTACCAATCTCACCACCGGCATCGCTACGGCGTATATGGACTCCTCCCCCGTGGTGTTCATCACCTGCAACGTTACCGGCCCGCTCATGGGGCGCGACTCCTTTCAGGAGATTGACATCACCGGCGTAACACTGCCGATAACCAAGTGCAATTATCTGGTCCGCGATATAAACACTCTTGCCGACAGCGTGCGCGAGGCTTTCGCCATCGCCCGCAGCGGCCGTCCGGGCCCCGTGCTTATCGACATCCAGAAAGATGTAACCGCCGCTGAATGCGAGTATGAGCGCCTGCCGCTTGAGCAGCACTTCACGCGCGGACGGCTGGCCCGTCTCGTCGGCCGCGCCAGCCACAATCTCCAGTCCTCTGAGCCGGATATGCGCGACATCGACCTTCTTGTGGACATGCTGCACGAGTCCAGAAAGCCGCTGCTCATCTGCGGCGGCGGCGTGGTGCGCTCTCAGGCTCAAAACGAGCTGCGCGAGCTGGCCGAGAAGCTGGACATCCCCGTGGCCATCTCCCTCATGGGCGCCGGCGGCTTTGAGGGACGCAACCGGCTGACCACAGGCATGATAGGAATGCACGGCTCTCAGGCCTCCAACCGCGCCTGCGACGCCTGCGACCTGCTTCTGGCCGTCGGCTTCCGCTTTTCCGACCGCGTGGCACTCGACCCCGAGACCTTCGCCTCCAACGCGAAGATTGTCCAGATAGATATCGACCGCTCGGAGATAAACAAAAATGTTAAAACCCACCACCATATAGTGGGCGACGCAAAAAAGGTACTGTCCCTGCTGTGCTCGCGCGTTGAGAAGTCAGAGCATGAGGAGTGGAAAAAATATGTTTTTTCCTTCCCCACCGAGACGGAGTACGATGACTCGACCGACACGCTCACGCCCAAACAGATTCTCTCCGCCGCGGCGCGCCTGCTGCCTATGGACACCGTCGTGACTACCGACGTCGGCCAGCATCAAATGTGGGCGATTCAGCATTTTCACTTCACCTATCCCGGCCAGCTTGTGACCTCCGGCGGCTTCGGCACCATGGGCTTCGGCCTCGGCGCGGCCATCGGCGCGCAGGTCGGGAATCCTGACAAAACCGTCCTGCACGTAACCGGCGACGGCAGCTTCCGCATGAACTGCCACGAGCTGTGCACCGAGCAGTTTTACAAGCTGCCAATTATCACCGTCATTTTCAACAACGGCACCCTCGGCATGGTACGTCAGTGGCAGCGCCTAATCTACAGCGAGCGCTATTCCCAGACCACGCTCGACCGCGGACCGGACTTTGTTGCGCTGGCCCGCGCCTATGGCCTTGGGAGCTGCCGCGTGACGAACGTCGCCGAACTGGAGCAGGCGCTTATAGACGCGCAGGCCTCGGGGCACGGCTACGTAATCGACTGCGCGATAAATCTCGACGAGATGGTGCGTCCCATGGTCGGCGGAGGAAACCCCATAACCAACTTCATGCTTGATTAAAGGAGGCGGGAAAATGGAAGGAACTAAGAAAAGATACACGATAGCGGCACTTGTGGACAACGAGGCCGGCGTGCTGTCTCAGGTATCCCACCTGTTCTCCCGAAAGGGCTATAATATCGAGACCCTTGCCGTCGGCTGCACGGACGACCCCACAGTCTCGCGCATAACCATTGAGATTCTTACCGATTTTGACCATGTGCTGCTGCTGTGCAACCAGCTTCGCAAGCTTATTCCGGTACACTCGGTAAAGCTGCTCGACCCCTCCGATTCCATCCGCCGCGAGCTGGTGCTCATAAAGGTAAGCGCCCCCAACCGCGGCACGCGCGACGAGATTATTCAGATAGGCAATATCTTCCGAGCATCGATAATCGACATTTCGCCATCAACCCTGACCCTCTCGCTCATAGGCAATGAGGTAAAAACCGAGGCAATAGAAAATCTGCTCGCGGATTTCGGCATATTGGAACTAATACGCACAGGTATAATCGCCATAGAACGTGGCGAGAACACAATAAATGAAGACACGAAGGAAAAAGGAGAATTTAACTATGGCAAAAATGTATTATGAGAAGGACTGCGACATAAGCAGGCTCACCGGCAAGACCATCGCCGTCGTCGGCTACGGCTCCCAAGGCCACGCCCACGCGCTTAACCTGCGCGACAGCGGCTGCAAGGTGATAATCGGACTGCGTAAGGGCGGCAATTCCTGGCCGAAGGCGCAGGCCGATGGATTTGATGTCATGACCGTGGCCGAGGCAACGCAGAAGGCCGACATCATTATGATACTCATTAATGACGAGCGCCAGGCCGACATGTACCGCCAGGACATCGCCCCCTACCTGACTGAGGGCAAGGCGATAGCCTTTGCGCACGGCTTCAACATCCGCTATAAGCAGATAGTACCCCCCGCCGGCGTGGACGTGTTCATGGCCGCCCCCAAGGGACCGGGCCACACCGTGCGCAGCCAGTACGCCGCCGGCAAGGGCGTGCCCTGCCTGGTCGCCGTGGAGCAGGACGCAAGCGGCAAATGCCTTGACATAGCTCTGGCCTACATCGCCGGCATAGGCGGCGCGCGCGCCGGCGTCATGGAGACGACCATGCACGATGAGACCGAGACTGACCTGTTCGGCGAGCAGACCGTCCTGTGCGGCGGCGTTGTGGACCTTATGCGCTGCGGCTTTGAGGTTCTTGTCGAGGCCGGCTATGAGCCCGAGAACGCCTATTTCGAGTGCATCCATGAGATGAAGCTTATCATTGACCTTATCAACAAGGGCGGCGTAGCCGCGATGAACTACTCCATCTCCGACACCGCCGAGTACGGCGAGTACGTCTCCGGACCGCGCGTGATTCCGCACGAGGAGACCAAGGCGCGTATGCGCGCTGTGCTCTCCGACATTCAGGACGGCAGCTTCGCCGGACGCTGGATTGCAGAGAACAAGAACGGCCGCTGCTTCTTTAACTCCAAGCGCGACGCGCTTGCCGAGCATCCGATGGAGAAGGTTGGCCGCGAGCTGCGTGAGCAGATGCTCTGGAAGGACGACACCGACCTCGACTCAGCGTCGAAGTAAGATTTTGAGGTGAGGCAAATGCTTTCCGACAACATAAAAAAAGGCGTCGAGCGCGCGCCTAATGTGAGCCTGCTGTACGCGCTGGGCCTTACCCGCGAGGAGCTTGAGCGCCCGATAGTCGGCATCGTCAGCTCCTACAACGAGATAGTGCCAGGCCACATGAATCTTGACAAGATAACTCAGGCGGTCAAGGACGGCGTGCGCGCCGCCGGCGGCACTCCGATAATGTTCCCCGCGATTGCCGTATGCGACGGCATTGCCATGGGCCACATCGGCATGAAATACTCGCTGGTGACGCGCGATCTCATTGCCGACTCCACCGAGGCCATGGCGATTGCCCATCAGTTCGACGGATTGGTGATGATTCCCAACTGCGACAAGAACGTGCCGGGCCTTCTCATGGCCGCGGCGCGGGTGAACGTACCCACCATATTCTGCTCCGGCGGCCCCATGCTCGCCGGACACCTCAGGGACGGCCGGCGCACCTGTCTCAGTCACATGTTCGAGGCCGTAGGCGCATACCATGCAGGCACACTCGACGAGCAGGGCGTTGAGGACTACACCGAAAACGCCTGTCCGAGCTGCGGCTCCTGCTCGGGCATGTACACCGCCAACTCCATGAACTGCCTGACCGAAGCTCTGGGCATGGCATTGCCCGGAAACGGCACCATTCCCGCACCGTACTCGGCCCGCCTGCGCCTTGCAAAGCTTACCGGCATGAAGATTATGGAGCTTATCAAAAATAACATCCGTCCGCGCGACATAATGACCGAGGCGGCTTTCCACAACGCCGAGACCGTGGACATGGCGCTGGGCTGCTCGACCAACACGATGCTGCACCTGCCCGCCATAGCGCATGAAGCCGGCGTGAGCATAGACCTTGACCGTGCAAACGGGATAAGCGCGCACACGCCCAACCTCTGTCACCTTGCCCCCGCGGGCGACACCTTCATGGAGGACCTTGACCGCGCCGGCGGCGTGTACGCCGTGATGAAGGAGCTCACGCGAAAGAACCTGCTCGACACCTCCCTTATCACCGCTACGGGCGAAACCGTTGCGGCGAACCTTGAAAACGTGAAAAACCTTGATCCCGAAATTATCCGTCCGATTGAAAAGCCCTACTCAGCCAACGGCGGCATTGCTGTGCTGCGCGGCAATTTAGCTCCCGACGGCTGCGTGGTAAAGCAGTCCGCCGTCGCTCCGGAGATGATGGTACACGAGGGCCCCGCGCGCGTTTTCGACAGCGAGGAGGAGGCCATAGCCGCCATCTACGCCGGCAAAATAGCCGCCGGAGATGTGGTGGTCATCCGTTACGAAGGCCCGAAGGGCGGCCCCGGTATGCGCGAGATGCTCAACCCCACCTCCGCGATATGCGGCATGGGTCTGGGCGAGAGCGTGGCGCTTATAACCGACGGGCGTTTCTCCGGAGCTACCCGCGGCGCGTCCATCGGCCACGTCAGCCCCGAAGCTGCCTCCGGCGGCAACATCGCGCTTGTGCACGAGGGTGACCTTATCGCTATTGACATACCCAGGTGCAAAATTGAGCTCCGTGTCTCCGACGCCGAGCTCGCCGAGCGCCGTGCAGCATGGGTCTGTCCGCCGCCGAAGGTGACGACGGGGTATCTGGCCAGATATGCGAAAATGGTCAGCTCCGCGGACAAGGGCGCTATTTTGGAAGTCTGACACAAGCTGCCATGTACACAGAGATATCCAAACTGCTGCTCTACAGCGTCTTGGGAGAGGACTCCATCCTCTCCCGCCTCGGCGGCATCTTCCGGCGCTGGGAGGCCGGCACAGCCGAGCCGCTGGACCTGCGCAGGGAAATAAACCTGCAAATAAAGCGCCTGCTCGACCTTGCCACAGCCTACGGCTTTGACGGCAACCTGTGGCTGAATTACCTCACTTACGTCATACTCACCAACGAAAACTCCTTCAGCCTGACCTGCGAGGGCCGCGGAGCCACGCCCGGCGGCACGGTAAACGATCTGGCGCGGCGCGATTTTGACGTGTTTCTACGCCTGATGCGCTATGATTTCGGTCCCATCGAGGCTGCGCTGGGCATCGACTGCTTTACGCTTATCCGCTCCTATACCGCTATTCCAAAGCGCGAGAGCATGTATAACCGCAACGCCGGACGCCTTGTGCGGGAGATGAGCGCCAAGCTCGCCGGAGCGCGCGGCGCAGACGATGTGTTCACGCTTGTGACCAATTTCTACAGGGATCACGGTGTGGGAGGCTTTGCGTTCAGCCGTGCCTTCCGTCTCGGCGGCAGCGGCGAGAGTCTCAGGCTCATGCCGATAAACAACATTGAGAGCGTCTCGCTGTCCGACATCGTCGGTTACGCCGAGCAGAAGCGTGAGCTTATCGCCAACACCGAGGCGTTTATTGCTGGCAGGGGAGCAAACAACGCCCTGCTGTATGGTGACAGCGGAACCGGCAAGTCCACCAGCGTCAAGGCCCTGATAAACGACTATTTCGACAGCGGCCTGCGCATGATTGAGCTTTACAAGCACCAGTTCCGCGATTTGGGCGCGGTTATCGCTCGTATAAAAAACCGGAGCTACCGCTTCATAATCTTCATAGACGACCTCTCGTTTGAGGAGCATGAGATTGAATACAAGTTCCTCAAGGCCGTCATCGAGGGCGGCGTGGAGACGCGGCCGGAGAACGTGCTCATATACGCCACGTCCAACCGCCGCCACCTTATCCGCGAGAGCTGGCGCGACCGCGGCGATATGGAGCACTCCGGAGACCTGCACCGCTCCGACACCGTGGAGGAAAAGCTGTCTCTGGCCGGACGCTTCGGTCTGGCGATATGCTATAGCGCTCCGGGGCGGGAACAGTACCACGAGATAGTCCGCGCCCTGGCGAAAAAACAGCTCGGCGCAGAAGCAGATGACGCCGCGCTCATCGCGGGAGCCAACGCCTGGGAGATACGCCACGGCGGCGTGTCCGGACGAGCGGCGCAGCAGTACATAAATCATCTCAATTCCGAGGTAAAGCCTCTGAGTTGACAAAGCGTCAAACAAGCGGCTTTGCCGCTTGTTTGAGTGGATTCACTGCACCCTGAGCCTCACCTTCTGCCGTCAGGAATGGCAGAAGGTTCGATGCCCGTCCCGCACAGAGTGTTTTTTGTCAGGCACACAAGATGAATTGCCCGTAAGGGCAAGAAAGGGCCCCTGAGGGGTGTTCTGGCAAAAACCGATTAAATTTTATTTTGCCGCTCCGGCGGCGAAGCTCTACGAGGGTTTTTAAAGTCTGGAGGAATTGACAACATGCTCACACTCGACAAGATTTACCACGCGGCTTTTGTTCTGCGCGAGGTTGCGCGCAAAACCGACCTTATTTACGCGCCCCGCCTGAGCGGTGAGTGCGAGATGCACCTGAAAACCGAGAATCTCCAGCTTACCGGCAGCTTCAAGGTTCGCGGCGCGTACTACAAGATAAGCCAGCTATCCGACGAGCAGAAGGCCGCCGGCATCATCGCGTGCAGCGCCGGAAACCACGCCCAGGGCGTGGCGCTGGCCGCGACTCGAATGGGCGCAAAAAGCATCGTGTGTATGCCCGATGGCGCGCCGATAAGCAAGGTCGAAGCCACGAAACGTCTTGGAGCTCAGGTCTGTCTCGTCCCCGGCACCTATGACGACGCCTACGCTCACGCCATAAAGCTTCAGCAGGAGACGGGCGCAACCTTTATCCACCCATTTGACGACGATGAGGTCATCGCCGGACAGGGAACCATCGGCCTTGAAATTCTCGACCAGCTCCCTGACGTAGACGCGGTCGTGGTCCCCATAGGCGGAGGCGGGCTTATCTCCGGCGTTGCCACGGCTATAAAGCTGCTCAACCCCAAGGTCAAGGTGTACGGTGTTCAGGCCGAAAAGGCCGCAAGTATGCTTCACAGCCGCGCCAGCGGCAGCCAGATTACGCTTGAGAGCGTGGACACCTTCGCCGACGGCATTGCGGTAAAGCATCCTGGGGACAATACCTTTGAGATATGTGAAAAGCACGTTGACGAGGTAGTGACCGTCACCGAGGATGAGATTGCCGCGGCCATACTCTCGCTTATTGAAAATCAGAAGCTCATAGCCGAGGGAGCCGGCGCGGTGAGCGTTGCCGCAGCGCTGTTCGGCAAGCTGCCGCTGGCCGGTAAAAAGGTCGTGTGCCTCATCTCCGGCGGCAACATCGACGTGAACATTCTCTCACGCGTTATCACCCGCGGCCTCATAACCAGCGGACGCAATGCACGGCTGCAAATAGCGCTGGAGGACAAGCCCGGACAGCTTCTCGGCGTCAGCCGCATAATCTCCGAGTGCGGCGGCAACGTCATAAGCGTGGACTACGGCGCGTCCGACCCGAACATGGCCATTGCAAGCTGCTTCCTCAACATCGGCATGGAGACCCGAGGCTTTGAGCAGATTCAGGAAATTCGCTCCGCGCTGGCTAAAGCGGGCTTCAAGATAGTCAACTGACAGGGAGGAACCACTATGAAAGTAATAAGCACCAAAAACGCCCCTGCGGCGATAGGTCCCTATTCTCAGGCGCTGGACATGGGCGGAATGGTCTTTGTTTCGGGACAGATACCCGTAGACCCCGCCGCGGGCACGATGGCGGACGACGTGCGTGCTCAGGCCGCTCAGTCGCTTACCAACCTCAAAAGCATTCTCGCCGAGGCGGGTCTCGGCATGTCAGACGTTATCAAAACCACCGTCTTTCTCGCTGACCTGGGCGACTTCGCGGCCGTGAACGAGGTGTATGCATCCTTCTTCTCCGAGCCCTACCCCGCGCGCAGCTGCGTGCAGGTCGCCGCAATTCCCAGGGGTGCAAAGGTTGAGATTGAGTGCATCGCAAAAAGAGAATGAATCCCGTCCCCTGAAAGGGGAGGGATTTTTCAACGCTGGGAATTGCCCCAACAGCGGTATTATTACAGGCGCCGGAGTGTTTCTCTCCCACGCCTGTAATAATACCGTTATACCGACCTCTCAACTGTCAAAATGTACACTTTATGAAAGGCAAAATTTTTCAGCCATCAGTATAAGGTTTTCTCGTTTTCCGCAAAAAGCGAGTCGTTCACCTCACCCAGGCTTTTTTTGTGGAGCACGCCGTGGCAGATTATTGCGTCGCGCTTTATGCGCGGATAGAGCTGCGCGTAGCCGGCGCGCTTGAGAACCTCCTGCGTCTCATCCAGCTCGGAATACATGCCTATACACAGGCACAGAAGCCGGTCCCGCGACGGGCTGCGCCTCCCTGCGAAAATCTGGTGAAGATACACCTCGCTCATTCCCGCGCGACGGGCCAGCTCGGCCTTTGAAATATCCAGTCGCTTATACATTTTTGAGAGCAGCTCCGAAACTCCAGACTCTGTGAAAATATCGCTGTTTTCATTGATATATGCACTCAAATCCGACTGCTCCATCAGCTCCTGACTCAGGTCCCCTGTTTTTTTATCCCACATGGCTTGACCCTCCACCCTTTACATTTCCCATAAAATCATGTATACTTTATGCAAATACAGACTGTTAAAATATTAAAAATATTTTACAGCATATAAGAGGCAAAAACAATATGCCGGCTGCATAGGGTTCCGGTTTTTTTGAGGGTGATTAATATCTATAACTGGCTGCTTGAGGTTCTGAAAGAAGAATATGAAACCGTCCGCCTGCTCAAGGAGAGTCCGCGCGGTAGCGTATGCTTTATCCGCCGCCGTGAAAACGGCCGGCGCTTTATTCTGCGCCAATTCACCGGCAGCGGCGAGGTCTACCGGAAGCTGCTCGGCATCTCATGCCCTAACCTGCCGACGGTGCACGAGCACGCACAGCTCGGGGATGAAAATCTGGTCATCGAGGAGTTTATAGAGGGCGACACGCTTGATTTTCTCCTGCGCGGGGGCCTTATGAGTCCGAAGGAGACGCGCGAGATAACCACTCAGCTTTGCCGTGCGCTGTGGGTGCTCCATTCCATGGCCGCGGTCCACCGCGACATAAAGCCTGACAACGTGATAATCCGCGGCAGCGAGGCGGTGCTCATAGACTTCGACGCCGCGCGGCTGCACAAGCCTGAGCATGAGACGGACACCCAGGTGCTCGGCACGACGGGCTTTGCCGCGCCGGAGCAGTACGGCCTGTCGCAGTCGGACACGCGCGCGGACATCTATTCCCTTGGCGTGCTTATGAACGTGATGCTCACCGGACAGCACCCGTCCAAAAAGCTGGCTGAGGGCCGCCTCGGCCGCATAATTGAGCACTGTACGCGAGTCAACCCGCAAAAGCGCTACAAAACCGTTCTGCATCTTATGTCGGCGCTGTAGGCTTAATATTTTTTCGAGCAAGCTGCGCAGCTTGCTTTGTGAGGACAGGTCCTCACAAAATGAAACATTAAATACTCATTGAGGTGACCTCGAATGAACCGAGTATGCCCGTATTGCGGAAAGGAAATACATGAGCAGTCCGGCTTCTGCCCGCACTGCACTCAAAGCCTGAACAAGCGCGCGGCGGCGAAGCCGCCGCGCGCCGTGCCGCGCCGTGCCGTAGGTGTGGGGATTGCCGTGCTGCTGTGCGCCGCGCTGGTGCTGGGTCTGAACGGCTGGCTGTGCAGCCAGCCGCAAACCTACGAGTCCGATACCGGCGAGGCGCTCTACTCCGGCTACCGCCTCTGCCTTTCCTCCGAGGAACCGCCGGTCCCCGTTCCCCAGAACGGCTACCACGCCATGCTGGACTACCCCTACCGCTATCCCGTCCCGCTGTATGTGACCCCCGAGGACGGCGACGAGCTTCTTACAGACGAGTTTATGGAAAACGTGGAGTTTGTCACCGCTGGGATTGACTGCTCCGATATCTATATGTCCATCTCATGTACCGAGCCCCAGCAGCACAACGAGTACTTTCCAAACGCCGCCGCGGTGACGTTCGTGGACTTCAGCCTCGTAGCCCCGGGAGTTCACGAGGCCGAGCTGACCTGGAGCATCACCATGAAAAACGGCGACGTGATACGTATGCGTCAGGCACAGCGGCACACCAGCATATCCGTGTATCAGTACACCGCCGCCGACACGGACATGGGCACCATAGAGGAGCTTCAATCCTTAGTGGACAGGGTCAGCGCCGAAATTGACGAATATGACCAGTTGAAAATCTACCTCCCCGCTGTGGAATACGCGGGCGGGCTCCGTCTGGAGCGGTCCGTGTTTCTCTACGGCAGCATCGGGCCCGACGGACAGCGGACCACCTTCACCGGACCCACGGAGATTTCCGGTACCCGGGGCGTTCCCGAGTTTACGGACATCTCCTTCCGCGGCAGCGGGCAGGGCGTTGGGGTTCGGGCAGACGGGACCACACGGCTTCACCTTACGGGCTGCCGCGTGTCCGGCTGGGAGACAGGCTTTTTAGCCTTGGACAGTGCCTGGATTAACGCGGACGAGACCGTTTTTGAGGGCAATGAGGTGGGAATGTGCTTCGATGCTGAGGACACGCCCATGGTGTCCGACGATTTCTACACCAACAACACCTTCCGGGACAACGGCACCGCCGTGCTGCTGCTGAGCGTCTCCAACGACACCTCTCTGAAATTTCCGGGGACCCTCTTTACCGGCAACGACGTGGATATCGACAACCTCTGCGCTCATCCGCTGGATTTGTCGGAAGCCGCCTTCGACGAAAACATTCAGGGTGACAAGCGCTGAACAAAATCTGTCCGTCTTACGCTGACTCTTCGACTTTGGTTCCGTACCCTGACCCAGACCTGCTCCGGTCCCTGCGCTCAGGAGATTTATATTACGGATGCAAGGTTTGACTGAAAAAAATACCGGCGTCGAAATTGACGCCGGTATTTTTATACCTTCTAATGCTGTCCTGGCTTGAAATCATGCAGGTCGTCGGGCTCGTAAACCACCTCGCGGTATTTTTCCACGTCGAGCATAACTCCCGTCCAGTCGGAATGAATGTCTCCGTTCTGCTTTACGATGATGTCGTAAAGCACGTCGTAGTCCACGCCGCCGCGGTTGACAGCCATGGTGCTGTAGGGCAGGGTTTTGTGGTAGGATATCTCGGGCCCCTCGTCGCCGAAGCTGTAGTTGCAGCGGATACGGCAGCCGCTCGCGGCAGAGCATGGGGCAATCTCGCTGAGCATTCCGAATATGGGGTCTCCAGACTCGTCATACAGGTTCTCCGGCGTTGTGCGCGTGTAGTCCGAACGGAACTGTATAGGCAGGCCGATTGAGTGGAAACGGGAGATAAAATCACGCAGCTTAGCCTCGTCGTACTGGTCAAAGAGCACGCAGTTTATGCGCACCGGCACGTGCAGCCGGGCGAAAAGAGCGTCATTCCCCTCAACAACGTATTTCCTCAGATGGCGCGAGACATTTATGCAGCTTATTTTTTCACTGTTGGCGTTGAGAAAGTCCACAACCTCGTCCGCGGTGTGGCGCTTCATCACGGGCAGCGTGGTGTTTATGAAAACGCGGTGTCTCGACGGAATCAGGTCGAGCATTTTTTGCAGGGACGGCAGGTCCGCCAGCGGCTCCCCGCCTGTGAACACAAAATCGCACTCCGGCGTTATCGCGTCGAGCGTGCGTATGCTCCGGCATATTTTCTCCGCGCTGAAGCCCTCGGCGTTTTCGTATTCCTGCTTGTTTATACAGAAGGGGCAGTGGTTGCCGCAGTCATAAGGTACAAAAACCGTGACTGTAGCCCCGCCCTGCCTGGTCATATATGGATTGCTCATCTAAACGAACCTCTCTCGGTTGGATTGCGATATTCCTTGGAATGAGCCGTACAGGTGAAAAAAACGTACATCTATGAATATAAAAAGACCCATTATCGCAGTTGTTCACAGCTTATTAATTTACCATCAATTCAGTCAATAGTCAATAGCACAGGAAAAGACAAAAAATAAACATTGTCGGCTCATCCGACGCATTACCGCTATACAAGCAAAATCCTTCCTGCCATACCCAGAGCTCCGGTTGTTTTTGAGCGTTCCTCCGATTTCTACTGCGCGTGCTCCTTTAAAATGCCGCGCAGGGCCTCCATGGAGCTGGAATGCGAGCGCACGATAACCGCCCCGCCCCCACGCGTTTCGCTCAGGGCACAGCGCAGCATCTTGTGCGACATCGTGCCCGTGAACAGCACCAGCAGGTCAGGATTTCCTATCTTGCTTTTCAGCCCGCTTTTCATCTGCGTGAAAACCTTAGCGCGGCATTTGTATTGCCCGCACAGTTCCATGTACTGCCGTACCATGCGGTCGTTTCCTCCGACTATAACAACACTCATCAGTAAGTTCCTCCTTCAGTTCCGTGTCGCCGTTCCGCGAAGTTAGAGAGCTCTAATACTGTGGTCAAAAATATCTCCGTCTGCACGGAGATATAAGTTAAATTACACTAACTATGTGGAATATTATAGCACCGATCCCCCCGCACGTCAATTCTTTTTTTGGTGCCCGGGTCTAACGTCCGGAGCAAAGCCGTTTCCGGCAGAAGGGGAAATACAGTGCGCACCAGATCAGGGTGAGCATAGGCAGATAGCCGAGCAGGTAGCCTGGATTCCCCAACAGCGCGGCAAACCACTCCAGAGGCGAGCCCACGGCTGGGGATAGGAGAAACATATAGTTGGCGTTGAAGATGCGGTCGAAAACATAAACCGGCGCGGCTAAGCACAGCAAAATGAGCAGACAGCGCGGCAGACGGCGCACGCTCGGACGCAGGTCTCCTCCCATTGTCAGCATAAGCGGATAGGTGACTATCAGCAGATGTACCGTAAAGCCCACGATGCTGTGGAAGCTGAACGCCGCGCAGGCGGTCCAATCAGGAAAGAGTATGGCGAACAGCGCCCCCGGCATGAAGCTGCTGTACAGCAGCTCACCCACGGTTTCGTTCGGCCGTATGCTGTGGCCGAGCGTGAAAAACACAGCCAGGCCGCACAGGTGCAGCGGGAGATAGTAAATGCCGAACTCTCCCTGAACTATCAGATTTATGTCCTTGAGCAGCTCGCAAAGCAGCACGCCTAACCCTAAGTTCAGGCGCATACGCTCCCTGCCGCGCGTACCTAAACGCCGGTAGATAAGGCACAGCGCCGTGCCCGCGGCAAGGCAGATAATCAGCCAGCATATGTGGTCACGCCCGTACAATTTAAATCCGGCGCCCGGCGGCAGCTGCGATGCCGGCGTGAAAAAGTTTTCCGTAAGCCTCACCCTCCCGCGCTCTGTTTTTATATTTATAATATTATGCGCCTTTTTATGGAAAAAATCCAGCTTTGTCCGGCTGGGACAGAAAAACGACGTAAAAGTGAATAATTTGTTAATTTTCCTGTTGACATTTTACGCCTTAATAAATATAATAGACGCGATAATTGAACAAGGCATGATAGAGGCGCGGTAACTATGAGTAGCTTCCATAGACACGGCAGGAACCGTGGAAGCGAAAGGAGCGGCCGCCGAAGGGTCCCGAAGCGTTCCTGAGCGCGGGATTTCCTGGGCCGCCGGAGAATATCCGGCGGACTGTCGCATTAATTGCGGAGAGCTGTCAGTGGCCGCACAAGGGTGCGCGTTTGGTCATGAATCAGTTTATCTGCTGAGTTCATGACTATTTTTATTCGGAGGAAGAAAAAAATGAGAAGACAGTCAAAGAATCTCTGGCGCATTTTAGCGGTCGTGCTCGTGATATGCGCCGCGTTGGCGGTTCCGGTCCTCGCCGATGAGGGCGGGGAGGAAGTCTCCGGCATGTTCGGTACCTTCTGGGCGCTGGTGCCGCCCATCGTGGCCATAGTGCTGGCCCTCATCACCAAGGAGGCCTACTCCTCGCTGTTCATCGGCGTGCTCGTCGGCGCGCTGTTCCACTGCCAGTTCTCCCCCGTGGCGACGCTGGACACCATCGTCAACGACGGCCTTATAACCGCTATTGCCGACAACGCCGGTATTTTCCTGTTCCTGGTCATCCTCGGCACTATCGTGGCGCTTGTAAACGCCTCCGGCGGCTCCGCCGCTTTCGGACGCTGGGCCGAGAAGAACATCAAGTCCCGTGTCGGCGCGATGATAGCCACATTCATTTTGGGCGTGCTGATATTCATCGACGACTATTTCAACTGCCTGACCGTCGGCTCAGTCATGCGTCCCGTGACGGACGGCCACAAAATCTCCCGTGTAAAGCTTGCCTACCTCATTGACGCCACCGCCGCGCCCGTGTGCATGATTGCTCCTGTTTCCTCCTGGGCCGCCGCCGTATCCGGCGTGGCCGCAGACCTGGACACCGGCATTTCCGGTATCCAGCTCTTTGTTCAGGCTATCCCGTACAACTTCTACTCCCTGCTGACCTTCGTTTTTATCATCGGCCTGGCCGTGATGAAGTTTGACTACGGCCCGATGAAGCTGCACGAGATGAACGCCAAGCTCAACGGCGAGCTCGGCGGACTGGACAGCACCACGGAGGAGTCCAGCAACCCCAAGGGCAAGGTTATCGACCTGGTTCTTCCCGTAGTGGTGCTGATAATCTTCTGCGTCATCGGCATGATATATGTCGGCGGCTTCTGGGACGGCAACGCCGGCGACTTTATCGCCGCCTTCGGCGACACCGATGCTTTCGTCGCTCTGCCCTGGGGCTCTCTCATTGTTCTGGTGCTGACCATCATCTACGTTGTGGCCCGCCGCCTTATGAGCTTCAAGGACGCCATGGCCTGTGTTCCCAAGGGCTTTATTGCCATGGTTCCCCCAATAACCATCCTGACTCTGGCCGTGAGCCTGAAGTCCATGACCAGCGCCCTTGGCGCGGCCGAGTTTGTGCACGACATGATGTTTGGCGCGGCACAGGGCCTGTACAGTATGCTGCCGGCGATTATCTTCATCGTGGCCTGCATTCTTGCCTTTGCCTCCGGCACGAGCTGGGGCACCTTCGGCATCCTCATCCCAATAGTTATCGCCGTGTTCGAGCCGGGCACCACACTGCTGACTATCGGTATATCCGCCTGCCTGGCCGGCGCGGTCTGCGGCGACCACTGCTCGCCCATATCCGACACAACCATCATGGCCTCCGCCGGCGCCCAGTGCGACCACATAAACCATGTGTCAACCCAACTGCCCTATGCCATAACCGTCGCGGCAGTGAGCTTTGTCAGCTTTATCATTGCGGGCTTTGTCCAGAACTGGATAATCTGCCTTGCTATAGGCGCGGTGCTCACCGTGGTAACCCTGATTGTTCTCAAGACTCTGACCGGCAAAAAGGAAGTATAAAATTAAAAACCGGATCTTTATCCCGGGGACAAGCTCCCCGGGATAAGCTTTTTAAACAGTCCATCTTTGATTTCCGACAAAATTTCTTGCTTTTTACAGCGGGATATTATATAATGTGAATATATTATTAACAAATTGAAATGCTACAGGCACAAAATCTCGTAGATTTCGCGGCGCGGAAACCGCGAATAAAATTAAACCGTTTTCCTGAGGATACGTGCCTCAGAAAAAACACTCTGCGCGGAGCGCGCGTCGAGTTGGCTGCAAAACGGCTGGCTAAAGGCGCGAAGCGGAGTGAATTTTCTCAAAAAAGGGACTCCGCCGCTTTTTTGAAGTTTTTTGGAATCGGGGCTGATAAATTATGGAATCCGAGAACATCATCGAGATGCTGCACATCACGAAAGAGTTCCCCGGCATCATCGCCAACGACGACATCACCCTTCAGCTTCGCCGTGGGGAGATTCACGCTCTGCTCGGCGAAAACGGCGCGGGAAAGTCTACGCTCATGAGCGTCCTGTTCGGCCTTTACCAGCCTGAGGCTGGGGTTATCAGGAAAAACGGCCAGGAGGTCAAAATCAACAATCCCAACGACGCAACCGCTCTCGGCATCGGCATGGTCCACCAGCACTTCAAGCTCATTGAGGTCTTCACCGTGCTCGACAACATCATCCTCGGTGCGGAAACCACAAGGCTCGGCTTTCTCCAGAAAAAGGAGGCCCGCAAAAGGGTCGAGGAAATTTCCGAGCGCTACGGGCTTAAGGTAGACCTCGACGCGAAGGTGGAGGACATCACCGTCGGTATGCAGCAGCGCGTGGAAATTCTGAAAATGCTCTACCGCGACAATGAGATTCTCATCTTCGATGAGCCAACCGCGGTGCTCACTCCACAGGAGATAGACGAGCTGATGGCCACCATGCGCGCCTTTGCCAAAGAGGGCAAATCCATTCTGTTCATCTCCCACAAGCTCAATGAGATTATGGCCGTGGCCGACCGCGTAACCGTGCTGCGCAAGGGCAAATACGTCGGTACGGTGGAGACAAGGGACACGGACAAGCAGTCGCTGTCAAACATGATGGTCGGCCGTCCCGTGCAGCTTGAGGTGACTAAAGCTCCGGCGCAGCCCGGCGAAACCGTTCTGCACGTGGAGAACTTCACGGTCCCGTCCAAGGGCCACAAGCGCAACGCCGTAAACCACGTCTCCTTTGAGGTGCGCGCCGGCGAGATAGTTTGCATCGCCGGAATTGACGGCAACGGCCAGACCGAGTTTGTCTACGGCCTTACCGGTCTTGAAAAATCCTCCGGCGGCAAAATAACGCTCTGCGGCCACGACATAACCCACGCCTCAATTCGCCGCCGCGGTCAGGACCTGAGTCACATTCCCGAGGACCGCCACAAGCACGGCATGGTGCTCGACTTCTCTCTTGAGCAAAACCTGGTGCTCCAGCGCTTTCGGGAGAACGAATTCCAGCACATTGGATTCATCAATCAGAGTGCCGTGCGAAAATACGCGGAAAAGCTTATTGACCAGTACGACGTGCGCTCCGGTCAGGGGCCCGTCACCACGGCCCGCAGTATGTCCGGCGGCAACCAGCAAAAGGCCATCATCGCCCGCGAGGTTGACCGCGACAAGCCGCTTATAGTGGCCGTGCAGCCCACGCGCGGACTGGACGTTGGCGCGATTGAATATATCCACTCCCAGCTTGTGGCCGAGCGGGACCGCGGCAAGGCGGTTTTGCTTGTCTCCCTGGAGCTGGAGGAGGTCATGAGCCTGTCCGACCGCATACTCGTCATGTACGAGGGCGAGATAGTCGGTGAGCTCGACCCAAAGAACACGACGGTTCAGGAGATGGGCCTGTACATGGCAGGAGCCAAGCGGAAGGATACGGGCGGCAAGGAGGAGATGGGCGCATGAAAATAAAATATCCGAACCTCATCCAGATTTACAGCGGAGAGGAGGACACGGGAGAATGAAAGACTTTTTCTCCAGGTTGTTCAAGAAGGAGGGGACGCGTTCGGTTATCGCGTCGCTTATCTCCATTGTCATCGGCCTGTTTGTCGGCAGCCTGCTTATACTCATCGTCGGCTCAACAAGCAAGAATCTGAGCCTTACCACCGCGTGGGAAGGTATACGCATAGTTCTCATGGGCATTTTCAGTACTGGGCGTGACGCGGCAGGCGCGCTGACCTGGGGATTTAACCCACAGAGCATCGGCAATATGCTCTTCCGCGCCACACCGCTTATACTAACGGGACTTTCCGTCGCCGTGGCGTTCAAAACCGGTCTGTTCAATATCGGCGCGCCGGGACAGTATCTCATGGGTACCGCCGTAACGCTTGTCATTGCGCTGAGCATCCCGTCGGGCAGTATGCCGACGATAATAGTCTGGCTGCTCGCATTTCTTGGCGGAATGCTCGCCGGCGCGCTCTGGGGAGCAATACCCGGGCTGGTCAAGGCTTTCCTGAACATAAACGAGGTGCTTGCCTGTATCATGACGAACTGGATAGCGGCAAACCTTGTCACCTGGTTTTTTGACGCAACCAAGATATTCCAAAACACTGTGGAAAACACCAAGAGCGGCTATATCTATATGACCGACTACGGACGCGTCATGGTGGACGGGGCGTGGACCTATGTCAAGGGCAGCGGCGTCTCGACGCCCAAGATGGGGCTCGACCGCATTTTTCCAGGTTCTCAGGTCAACGGAGGTATACTCATAGCCGTCGTCATTGCCGTCGCGGTCTACATACTTATGACAAAGACAACGCTCGGGTATGAACTCAAGGCCTGCGGCTCGAACCGCCATGCAGCGCGCTACGCCGGCGTCAGCGACAGGCGAAACATCGTGCTGAGCATGGCCATCGCCGGAGGGCTGTCCGGCGCAGGTGCGGCGCTGTACTATTTATCCGGCAACACAGAGTTCTTCTGGTCCACCTACCAGTCCCTGCCGGCTACAGGCTTCAACGGTATCCCCGTGGCTCTGTTGGCCGTCAACAACCCCATTGCCGTAATATTCACCGGCATATTTATGTCCATGCTCAACATCGTAGGCCTGCAACTGACAAACCTGACGGCTTATAACGAGTACATAACTGACGTTATAATCGCCACCATTGTTTATCTGAGCGCTTTCTCGCTTGTCATCAAGATACTGATAGGCGGACGCAAAAAGCATAAGGCCACGGCCGAGACTCAAACCGCACACGCGCAGAACACAGACGCCAAAAATACGGAGCAGGCGCGAAGCGCGCTTCCGACGGAGGATACAGTCGGAGACAAAACGCCCGAAGCGGCCGGCACTGAGGAAGGAGGCGAGAGGGTATGACATTTCTAATCCAGCAGACGCTGCTGTACGCCGTGCCGCTCATGCTTGTGGCGCTGGCCGGCGTATTTGCCGAGCGCAGCGGCATCATCAATCTTGCGCTTGAGGGCATTATGATTTTCGGCGCTTTCATCGGCGTACTGTTCGTACGCATGATGCAGAGCACGGAGTTTTTCATCGCAGCCAACGAGGCGAAAAATTATATGGCCATGCAGGGCCTGGAGCTGCTGGCCATGCTTGCCGCAGCAGTCATGGGTGCAATTTTCTCGCTTTTGTTGTCCTTCGCGTCAGTCAACCTGCGCGCTGACCAGACCATAGGCGGAACGGCGCTGAACCTCATGGCGCCTGCGCTGGTGCTGTTCCTCATCCGTATCATTGCAAACCAGAACACCCTTCAAATGGCGCAGGGCGACGCAGCCAGCTGGTTTATGATAAAAAAGACCACGCTTGGCTTTTCGCGCACAGATGACCTCGGCTTTTGGGGCAACACCTTTCTGCACCAGGTCTATTTAGCAACCTATGTATGTATCATATTGTTCGTAGTACTGTCGATAATCCTGTATAAGACCCGCTTCGGCCTGCGCATGCGCTCATGCGGTGAGAATCCACAGGCAGCCGACTCACTGGGCATCAACGTGTACAAAATGCGTTACGCCGGCACCACCATCTCCGGCGCACTGGCCGGCATGGGCGGCTTTGTCTACGCGCTGACCACCGCCAACTGCGCCTCCACGGGCGACGTGGCCGGCTTCGGCTTCCTGGCTTTGGCGGTCATGATTTTCGGCAACTGGAAGCCGCTGAACATTGCCGGCGCAGCACTGCTGTTTGGCCTGTTCAAGTGCGTTGCCGCCTCGTACTCCAGCATAGACATAAACGGCGACGGCGTGTATCTGCTCGCTCAGGTAGGCCTGAGCCCGCACCTTTATCGTATGCTTCCATAC
>CATJWG010000127.1 GCA_949744165.1 uncultured Eubacteriales bacterium
ACAACAGCTTTTTTTCGTTTGTTTATTTTCATATAAAACACCTCTTTGCGAATATTTTTAGCAAAAAGGCGGCATTTAGTGTTAGTAAATTTTTTCTCCATTCTCGCAAAGTCAGCTTGACATTATTTGCAAAGCATACTATACTATTTATGTAAAGCTAACTTTGCGTTTTAAGAGGTGAGGCAAAGCTGAAAACGAGAATACGGGAGCTGCGGCGGCAGCATAAGCTCTCGCAGGATGAGCTGGCTTTTGCGGTAGGCACGACGCGGCAGACTATAACCTCGATTGAGACGGGCAAATATACCGCCTCACTTCCGCTGGCGTACAAGATAGCGCGTTACTTCGGCCTGAGCATTGAGGAAGTCTTTGATTTGTCTGAATTTGATATTGAAACGGGAGGAAAATAAAATATGGACGTTTATAAAAAAATTGTGCGGCGGCGGCTGGTACTCAGCATATTTTTAGCGATAATCACGCTTACGCTCTCGGTGTATATTTTCAGTTTTTACGGCTCGGGTCCGGAGAATGACTCACGCTCCATAGGCGAAGGCTTTCTTGCCGGCTTCCCCTGCGGCATATGCGTCGGTCTTTTTGCGGTCTGCGTTTTCATTGTCTTTCGCTGTATGGCCATGCTGCGGGACGAGAAAAAGCTGCGTCTCGGCTATAACAGGGAAAATGACGAGCGTATGAATCTGATACGCACAAAAGCGGGTTATCCCTTCAGCGTTGTAGCTGGTGTCGCCATGATAATTGCCGGCCTGCTCCTCGCACGCGTCAACCTTACCATATCGATTACCACCATAGTCTGCGCCTGCGGACAGCTTGTCGTCTCCGCCGTGTTAAAGACAGTATACTCAAAAATCCTATAAAGTAATAAGCCTGCCCCTTTCGGGCAGGCTTATTACTTTAGCGATGACATATAACCCCTCTATGTTCATTTTCTTCAAGACTGTCCGGCAATCTTTCCATAGCGTACCTTTTGAACACAGGCAACAGTCAGGAGCACATCTGACAATTCCCAATTATCTTTTTATTATGCGCTCCCATTCTTCCTGCAAGCTTTGAATTCAAAGTAAAACAGATTGTCATTTAAGCGTTTCTATTATCTTCTCCGCGCATTTTATTCCGTCTACTGCGGCACTGGTGATTCCGCCGGCGTATCCTGCACCCTCACCGCAGGGATAAAAACCGCCGTAAGTTGAGCGCAGGTCTGTTCCACGCAGTATCCTCACGGGAGATGACGAGCGCGTCTCCGGCGCGGTCATAACCGCCGCGGGCATGTCAAAGCACCTCATGCGCCGTGTAAGCTCTGGCAAAGCTGCGGCAATGGTATCGCATATCTTCTCAGGAAGTACAGTTCGCAGGTCCGTCCACGTCACGCCTGGGCGGTAGGTCGGCTCCACTCCGTGTGGGGCCGTGCTCGCACATCCTGCGAGAAAGTCGCCCACGGTCTGGGCAGGGGCTCGGTAGTTTCCGCCTGCGCAGTCAAATGCTCGGCGCTCAATCTCCTGCTGCCAGTACATCCCCGCAAGTACGCCATTTCCTGGGAAATCCTGCGTATCGAGCGTGACAAGCAGGGCGCTATTGGCGTTTTTTCCGCCGCGGTCGGACAGGCTCATGCCGTTTGTCACCACGCCCCCCGGCTCGCTCGCGGCCGCAACGACATAGCCGCCTGGGCACATGCAGAAGGTGTATGCACTGCCTCCGTCCGCAAAACGGCAGTTTAATTTATACTCCGCCGGCGGCAGACGTTCCCATGCCTCGCCGTACTGGCTCTTTCCAACCACGCTCTGCGGGTGCTCTATCCTAACTCCCATGGAAAAGGGCTTGCGCTCCATAGGAACCCCGAGCCCGTGCAGCAGCTCGAATGTATCCCGCGCGCTGTGTCCTATTGCAAGAATCAACTCCCTGCACGGAAGCTCATAGCTTCCCGCCGCGCAATCAACCGCCACAGCTGCCAACGCACCGCCTTCAAGATGAAGGCCGCTGAGCTTTGAGAGCGTTCTCACCTCGCCGCCGAGAGAGAGAATATGCTCGCGCATGTTCCCCACCACATCCGCGAGCACGTCTGTGCCCACGTGTGGACGCGCGTCATAGCACACGCTCTCCGGTGCGCCAAAGCGGTGAAGCTGCTCAAGCACCCAGGCTATACGTGCATCGTGCGTGCCGGTGCCAAGCTTACCGTCGGAGAACATTCCCGCGCCTCCCTCACCGAACTGTACGTTTCCGTCCGTACACAGCTCTCCGCCATTCCAAAAGTCCTCGACACGCCTTTTTCTCTCTTCCACCGAGCAGCCGCGCTCAAGCACTATCGGCCGCGCCCCAGCTTCGGCGAGCACCAGCGCTGCAAAAATCCCCGCCGGCCCAAATCCAGCAATTACCGGCCGGTTCTTATCTCTCACCACCGGTATCTCATACGCGAATGGGCGGTAAAGCTCGCAGTTTTTACCCGAACGGCGCAATATTCTCTCCTCCTTCCCCCGTGTCTCCACCGCGGCAGAATACAGGTAATGTATATCACTTTTTCTTCTCGCGTCGAGTGACTTTTTCACTATTTTGAGGCTTCGTATATCCTCCGCCGGTATTCTCAGCGCCGCGGCCGCAAGAGTTGTAAGATTTCGCTCGTCCGTGTCTAACGGCAGCTTCAGGTTCCGCACCAGTATCATTTTCCAAGCCTCCCCGCCAAGCGTCCGCTCGACCATGCCCACTGAAGATTATAGCCGCCGCAGTCCCCGTCCACGTCAAGCACCTCTCCACAGGCAAAAAGCCCCGGTACAAGACGGCTTTCCAGCGTCTCTGGCACAAACTCCTGCGTACGTATGCCTCCAGCGGTCACCTGCGCGCTTTCAAAGCCGGAAACGCCCGTTACGCGCAGACTAAAGCAAAGGCAAGCCGCGGCCAGAGCTTGAAGCTGTGCTCCTCCAAGCTGTGAGGCCGTCAGCTCTCCGCTCACCCCTGCGTATTTGCACAGCATTTGACCCAAACGGTTGTGCAAGGCGCCAGTAAGTATCTGATTTGCCGGAAGTGACGGCGAGCGACGGCGCCTTGCCCGTAAATGCTCAAGCACCGCTTGTTCCCCCATGTCTGGCAGGAAATTCATGCTCAGCTCCAATCCTTCCCCACCGCATGCGGCCGCTCGGGACAGCTCGAATATCACGGTTCCAGACACGCCCGTGTCCGTAAACAGCAGCTCTCCGCTCTTTTCCTCCAGCACCCGATTCCCTTTTCGCAGCGTCACTCTGCAATTCGCGCGCACGCCCTTGAGCGCGCGGGGATAGGCAGCATCTGTACGCACCTGAGTCAGTGCGGGATAAAGCGGCGTGCGGCTGTGTCCGAGCGCGGAGAGGATTTTGTACCCGTCCATAACGCCTCCATGCTTTGTACCTGCGCAACCGCCGCAGGCCACGATAAGCTTGTCCGCGCGCAGCCGCTCCCCTGCACAGCTCACTGCAAAGCCGTCTGTCAGCCACTGCACACCCTCCGCCGCGCAGCCGGTCAGCACTCTGATATTCGGATGTTCAAGCGCAAAGCGCAACACATCCACCACGCTGTTGGCCTGATTGCTGCGTGGATACACACGACCGCCGTATTCCCGCGAGGTCAGCAGTCCGAGTCCCTCAAAAAATTCAAGCGTATCCTCTGGAGTGAAAGCGCTCAGAGCATACCCTGCGAAATCCGTTCCCCCGTGATAGCGCTCCATACCCGCTTCTGTGTTCGTAAGGTTGCATCGCCCATTTCCCGTGGACAGCAATTTTCTACCTACGCGCGCCTGACGTTCCAGAAGCGTTATGCGGTTTTCCGTGTCCTGTGCCGCCGTCAGAGCCGCCATCATTCCGGAGGCTCCGCCGCCGATTACAATTATGTCAACCATTTCTTTTGCCCCCGCAATAAGCTATTTTTCCGCCTACATAGTCTCGAGTACCGCATAAAAATCACGGGTGAACTCGTCAGGCTTTTCATACATAAAGTTATGTCCCGCCACGATATACACTAAAACTTTTTCAAGGTCTCTCAGGGCATACATGATTCCGAGCATACTTCCCCGTAAGCGTCCCAAAAGCACGATTTTTTCCGTATGGTATTTTACCTGAAGATACATTACAATACTGTTCAAGTCGTTCACCATCTGCTCTGTAGCTTCCGTCATACCGGACAACCTGTTTCTCCGCAACGTTTTTCCGTACATCACCGGTTCCAATATACATGGGCAAGCATCGTCCAATACCTAATCGAGCTTATACGCCAAGCAACGACTCGAACATACGCTGACCACCGTGAAGGTACAGCAAAGCCGGTGCGTTTTGCGCCTTGGAGGTAGTGCAGCAAAAAACGCTCTATTCCATTTACTGAAGCACACTCCCTTTTAAATCCGCTTATGTCCCTCTCCGTTCTGTCATAAAAGTCCCGCAAAATCCCTCATCGATTTACATTTGGCACAGCAAACAAAACATTTTTCCATATTTCCCATAAAAGTTACAATTAGGTTACAATTCCGCCGTATACTATGTTTGTACATGGACCGGCACTTTGCTTTTATCTTCATTTTAATCCAATGCTGTTAAAAATACAAGCACGGAAATTACATGTGCCCAACACACCGGCGGCAAAAATTGGCAGCGTTTGTTTTGCTCTGCGTTTCACATATTATGTTGACTACCCTCCGGCCTGTGTGCTAATATAATCCTATAACTTTTTCGTTTCCCCGCAGCTTTTGAAAGGATACGGCATAGATGATAAATTTGAAATTTGACCCCGACAACACTCTCGCGGGAGGACTCTCTTCGATGTCCCCACGCGAGGTGATTGAGTTAGGTATAGATATCTGCGCGGCCGTAGAGAGCGCCTTCGGCGGCGCACAGTGTCACGGCAATATATGGCCAGGCAAGATAAGCCTTGCTGACGGCAAGGTGTTTCTCGGCCCTGCAGAGCATTTGGGTATAAAGGAAATGCCGCCCGACGCGCTTGAATATATAGCCCCCGAGCAGTTCTGGCATGGGGAAAATACTCCCGCGGCGGATGTCTATTCCATAGGGCTCATTCTCTACACCGCTCTCAACCGCGGCGTGATGCCCTTCTTTCATGGCGGAGAGCAGACACCGGAAAAGCGCGCCGCCGCGCTCCAGGCCCGCATGCGCGGCAACACAATGCCATACCCCCGCACCGCCAGCCGCGAGCTTGGCGACGTTGTGCTGCGTGCCGCCTCCTTCCGACGCGAGGACCGCTATCCAGACCCCGCCGCGCTGCGCATGGCGCTCCAGGCTCTGCCGGACGGTGCCGCAGTCCCTGCCGCAGTCCCCGTTATGCCCCTGTCTGACGACGAGGTCAAATCCGCTCATAGCTATAAGGTGGACAAGGAATTTGAAACGGTCGCCGAGCCCAAGCCTAAAAAGGTGAAAAAGCCTAAGAAGCAAAATCCCGCCAAGGAGCACAGGGAAATAGAGACCTTTCGCGACCCGAAGCCCGCTGTAAACAACTGGGTCATCCCCGGAATAGTAATTGCAGTCGTACTCGTGTGCCTGGTTCTGTTCTTCCGAAGCTGCGACATCGGTGAGGAAACCATAACCATAAGTCCCGGACTGAACGTTGTACATGAGCCAAATACAGAGCCTGCTCCGCAGGTTACGCCCGACTCGGTGCCCGACTCCACTCCAGAGCCTGAGCAGAGCCCTGAACCGGAGCCTTCTCCATCGCCAACCCCCAGCGCAGAGCCGACCTATCAGGTTATAATCGAGGATTTGACCTGGGACGAGGCCTCTGTGCGGTGCGGTGAGTTGGGAGGCCACCTTGCCACAGTGAAAAACGACGCGCAGCTTGAGAAAATCAAGGAACTGGCTGAGCAGTCAGGCGCGCGGTACTTCTGGCTTGGCGGCTACAGAGGCGCCGACGATGAGTGGTACTATGTTACCGGCGAGAAAATGACCTATGCTGTATGGGACACAAACGAGCCATCCGCCTACGATGAGGACGGCACAGAGGAAAATTATCTGCTCATGTGGCACAGCATCACGCGCGATATCTGGTGCTTTAACGACGCGCGCAACGATCCCGTCTCCGTGCTTCCGGCTTCCTACAGCGGCAATATAGCTTTCATCTGCCAATTTGACTAAAATCGAAAACCAGGCCGCTTTGCGGCCTGGTTTTCGTCTGAGTTTGTTTTGTTCTGTCAGGATTTTTACCGTTCACTTTCAACTCAAAGCTTTTAATTTACAATCTACGTCAGAAAGCTCTTGCATTGTGGACATATTTGTTGTAAAATTGTGTAGTTAAATTTCAAAAATGGACTATAACATAGGAGGAAACCTATTATGATTTCTGCAGGCGATTTCAGAAACGGAGTAACCTTTGAAATGGACGGCAATGTAATGCAGGTCGTCGAGTTCCAGCATGTCAAACCAGGTAAGGGCGCGGCTTTCGTGCGCACGAAGATGAAAAATGTCATCACCGGCGCCGTTACCGAAACTTCCTTCAACCCCACCGCAAAGTTTGAAAATGCCACCGTTGACCGCCGCAGCATGGAGTACAGCTACGAAGATTCCGGACTGTACTACTTCATGGACCCCGAAACCTTCGACCTTGAGCCCGTAGACGCTTCCGTTCTGTCGGACAACTTCAAGTTCGTCAAAGAAAACATGGTTTGCACCGTACTATCCTATAAGGGTAAGGTGTTCTCTGTTGAGCCTCCTTTCTTTGTGGAACTCCAGGTCACCGAAACCGACCCCGGCTTTGCCGGCAACACTGCCACAAACGCCACCAAGCCCGCCAAGCTCGAGACCGGCGCTGAGATAAAGGTGCCACTGTTTATCGAGCCCGGCGAAGTTCTGAAGATTGACACCCGCACCGGCGAGTATCTGTCCAGAGCCTAAACAAACCGCTTACAGCCCAATTACAGGAGGGAACAACAATGACCACTTCAGAAAAAGTCGCTTACCTCAAAGGCCTTATCGAGGGCATGGGAATCGACACTAAGTCCGAGCAGGGCAAGCTTTTCTCTGTTATGACAGACATTCTTGAGGACCTTGCCTCCGATATCAATGACCTTGAGGAAAATGCTTATGACTTGGCCGAGGAGATTGACGCGCTCAGCGACGATCTTGCGGATGTAGAGGATATCATCTACGATTATGAAGATGACGATGATGAAAACGACTCCCGCTGTTCCTGTTGCTCTGCCGCAGGCGATGAGGACGAGCCCGCGCCCATGTTTTTCGAGCTTACCTGTCCCGCCTGCGACAAGACCATAACCGTAGACGAGGACGTTCTCAATCTCGGTTCCATTCAGTGCCCTAATTGCGGCGAAATGATGGAGTTCGACTTCGACGAGGACGATGAGGACAGCGAAGACGAGCAGGACAGCTGATACAACGTAAAGGGCTGGCTTAACAAGGCAGCCCTTTTTTCTCGGCAAATCTCCGCGCAATGGATCTGCCGCACTTTACATACGGGAGGCAAAGCTATGCTTACGCTTATTTACAAACCTGAATGTGAAACCTGCCGCAAGGCTATGGAGTGGCTCGACGTGCGCGGCGTGGAGTATACCTTGCGCAATTTAAACGAGAACAGGCCCGACTCTGAGGAGCTGCGCGCTTGGCACAAGCTCAGCGGTGCGCCGCTCACAAGCTTCTGGAACACCGCCGAAACCTCCTTCCGCAGCTTCCGTCTGTTCACAAGCTCACGACTGCTTCCCGTTGAGCAGCAATATCTCATTATGACTGCGGACGCCAATCTCATCATGCATCCCCTTCTGGTCAGCGAGAACTTTATTCTGACTGGATTTGCAAAAAGTGATTGGGAAAAGCGCTTTCCGCTACCTGTCGAATAAATTTTCTCGCTTGATTGCCAAAGCAGAAAATATCCTGATAAAAAAGGAACGTCATTTGACGTTCCTTTTTTATTGCTTAGATTCAGGATTTTCGCTTATATTTACTCCCTTTTTCTTATCCAAGCCCGAATTGCTGCCACGGGGCTGGCATAAAAGCTTTAACCTGCAATCGGATACCTTTTACAGAATTACGCCCATAAGCGAGAACACTACAGTTGCTACAACTATGTATATGACAAGGGTAATCAGGCCCTTGCTCCATATAAACCTGTTCTCGATTCCCTCGCGGCCCAAAAGTATCGGAGCAGGTCCCGCGGCTGCGTATGTCAGGTACGCAAACATCGAGCTGTAGGCTATCGCGGCGCCAATAACGCTGACATTGATACCCGAGTCGGCAAACGCAGCGGCAAAGGGCGCAGTCATCGATGCCACTATAACACCTGTCGCCATGTTGGAAAAGAAGTTCGTCACAACGCTGCAAACCACCACAATAAGCAGCACAAACACCGGCCAGCTCATATTCGAGAACACCGGTCCAAGTATTTCAGTCAGCCAGGTTTTTATACCCAGATCGTTGGACGACAGAGCGCCGCCGAGCGCGGAGAAAATTCCCACCGTTGTGATAAAGCCCCAGTTGGCTCCCTCCTTAAAGTGCTTGGCAGTGTTCATCAGAGCCTTTCCGTCCACCTTGACGAACGACAGTATCACTATGACAAGGATAAACCAGGCCGCCTGCGTTATAGAGGCAAAACGTCCATACCAGGACAGCGTTTTCGGCAGAATGAGCAACGCGAAGGAATACGCTATACCGAATACGAAAGCCAGAATGTAAATAATCTGCACCTTGTTGAATTTATCACTTACTGACTTCAGCGAGTCGAGATTATTGATGTCCAGCTCCTTGAGTTTGCTCATGTCACAGCCGAATATGTAACGCATCGCCAGAGCATAAACCACCATAAAGCAGACTCCCACGGGGATGACGGCAATGATGTAAAATGCGGGGTTAAAGGCATGGCCGAAGTTGCCCATGGCAGCGTTGAAGCTGTTGGTAATACCCAACTGCATTCCGGAGAACGGCAAAATCGCGCAACCAATCATACCGTCCAGATACAGGCCAAGGTACATGGACTGCACATACTTGTCGTTTTTCTTATAGCCCAGTGCGTTGCACACGCTCTCAAAAACTGCAAAGGAAAAAATTATCCCACCAAAGGTATTTAACAGAATGTCCGCAAACAGGAAAGCCACAAGGAAAGTTATTGTAAACGCCAGCGGCTTTCCCTGAACAAACTTGGCGGTGAGCAGCTTTTTGGCGATTACCTCGCCGGCTCCGGTTTCCCGCAAAGCCGAGCAAATTACCGTAACCGCAACCATCTGGATTATCACCGTAGTACCTACAAAGCTGGAAGTGGCCGCATTCGCGTCCATATAACCGTGGAAAATTACAGCTATATATGCCGCGCAGGCTGGCCAGATTAGCTCTCCGGTGGCGGTAATCAAAAGCAGAAGTCCCACAAAAGCACCCAGCATGGCCACTCCCATAGGAGTCACAGGGCCCCAGGTGGGAATAAACTTATCGGAAAGGAACATCAGAACAAGGCCAATAATAACAAAAATGACATATTTAATATCAACCGGTTTCCTTTTGCTCAGTTCAGGCATATCCAACTCTCCTCTCAAATACTTACACTATTCATCTCATGCGGCGAGCAGCCTATCCGCCGCTTCTTTATGCTCCCGCCCGCCGCATTATGTACGTCTCAGCCCTTGGGTACTATGGAAATAAAATCTCCCCCGTTAATTACATAGTCTCCGTCCTGCTGACGCAGTTCCTCCCAGTAGCCGTCGCAGGGTTTGTCCAGGTCCACCCCCTCGTCGAGCAGCAGCTTACGAAGGCGTGACCCTTCCAAGTCTCTTGGGCGTATCTTCTCCTCAAGGGCAATTACCGCGGCCAGTCCGGCGGCGTGCCCCGTACCCATGGCCGGCCCGATAATCCGCATCGCGCCGTTAGCGTGGAACTCAGCCGAGCAGCAACGCCCTGCGGTCAGCAGATTGTCCACACCGCGTGGCAGCAGGCAGCGATAGGGAATCTCGCACCAGTCCTTAGGGTCCGGACGGGCCGGTACACCGGCGGGAACGCCGAAGGGGTGCATCCTCGCGTCACAGTCCTTGCCGATGTGCTCCGTTTCGCACACGGCCGATCCCAATGGCTGACTGACATGAATGTGGCGCATGAAAAACCACTCCGGACTTGTGGGATGGTGGGAGTCGAACATCTCGGGAAAGCGCGCGATTCCATCCTCAAACTTGACGCCGCCGGCCACGTCGGAGGACTTGAGCATATACTCTCCGAAAATGCGGCGGCTGTCCCTGACACCGGGGAGCGAGCCCATACCGACAAGACGAAGCTTTTCAAAGCCGGGGACATATTTTTTCAGGAAAGCGTGGAACTGCTTCATAAGCTGATGCTGCTCAAGCACCTGACGGGTGATGTCCTCCACATCGGTATTGTGGCAGAAATAGCTGTGGAAGGAGAAAGTTACAAAGTCGGCGTTGTCCATGGGCGTGTTGGGGATAATCACGCGGAAAAAGCCGCTTACCCTGTTGCAGACATGGCGAGTCATCTCGCCGCGCTGTATGGCCTCCTCCTCTAAAACGTAAACCAGCGGCAGGGGCTTTTCCACGCCCTTTGCCTTCTGCTCGGCAACCCAGTTTTTTTCGGCCTCCTGATAACGTACAAGGTCTGCTCCAGACCAACGCGAGCCCTGAGTCGTGGCCATGTTCAGGCCGGCGAAGTCCTGGCCTCCTACCTCAAATGGCACGCCCGCCATGGCCGACACATCTCCGTCGCCCGTGGCGTCGATGAATATTCCGGCCTTCACGCGCATGATGCCGCCCTTTGTAAAAAAATAGACCGCGGAAATGTTTTTTCCGTCCTCTGCCAGTTCTACATTGACGCACGTCGCGTCGTAAATTATTCTGCTGCCCGCCTCAAGGAGCATATCCTCCAGCACAAGCTTGCCGTACTCCGGCTCGAATGAGGGGTTGCGGTAGTAATCCTTGGACGGGTCAATTTTTCTGAGCTGCCCAATCCCATCCAGGCGTTTGGTGAACTCCAGGCAGATGCCCTCGATAGCTCCCGCAACCTGAGGGACATAGCCGTTGGTCGCAAGACCTCCCAAGGTCACGCCCTTTTCAAACAGAATAGTGTGCGCGCCTTTGCGTGCCGCCTCAATCGCGGCGGAGCAGCCTCCTACGCCGCCTCCGACCACGGCAACGTCACAGTGCAGGGTTTTGCAGATATCAGCCATATAAATCACTCCTCATTTAGTCTGTATGTTAGCAACTTCTACAAAATCATCTTACCACCAGCCGACTTAATCAGCAATTCCAAACAAGAAGTTATCTTTCCGTTTTGGAAAGTTAATCCTTGCTTTATCCTTGCTATTCGCTTTTTCTCTTGTTATAATTTTTACAAACAAACAGAGGAGGCGCCCCAATGGACCAACGGCAGGTACAGCTCGTGCTGTCCGTAGCGGAAAAGCTCAGCTTTTCTGAGGCGGCATGGGAAAATTCTTACACCCCCTCGGTGGCCTCAAAGCAGGTCGCTGCGCTGGAAAATGAACTGGGTGCGCGAATCTTCGAGCGCAAGGGCCGCTCCAAGGTAGAGCTGACGGAGCTCGGCGAAAAGCTCATCCCCAGTCTGGCCAAAATTCAGGCCGAATACCGCAGAATGAAAAACATCGCCGCTTACATGACAAACGGCCTTTCCTATATCACGCTGTCCTGTCCCTGCGGCTTCAGCACCCTTGGCGAGGACGAGCTCATCTCCATTTTCTCTGCCCATCATCCCGAAACCGCTGTCCGCCAGCTTACCAGAAACGACAGAGGCTGTGCGGAGCTTCTGCTGTGCGGCGATGCAGATGTCTCCATACGAATGCTGTCGAACGAGCAGTTTGAGGAATACCGACGTCAGGACGAGCTGTCCTGCATAAAGTTAGCGGAAACTCAGATGGGAATCCTGCTGCGTGAAAACCACCCCGCCATACAAAATGGCAGGGTGGCATTGTCGGCTCTGCGGGATGAGTTGTTTCTGTTCTACGCTTTTAACGATAACATAACTATTGACCCTAAAATCGAGGATTTTAAAAACGCCTGCCGCTCGGAAGGATTTGAGCCTCGCCTGCGCATTTCCAAGGAAATACGCCCCTCCGCCGCCTTTGCCATGGCAGCTCGCGGAGTATACGCCATTCCGCTCATGCGCACGCCAAATGTAACCTATCCCGGCACCCGTTATACGCTTCTAACGCGGGATTATTACTCATTCTCCATTGTCATGATATATCAGCACTCCAACTCCTCTCCCGCCCTGAAAAGCTTCATACGGTGCGCAGTGGACAATCTGCATATCTTTTCCATGCCCAATGACGCTGTCCATAGCAAAATTTGACTAATCAATGGAACTTTTTCAGTTTCTCTCCGTCTATACAGGCAGGAAGCCTCAATCGGGGCTCAGTTCTTAAGATTCGGAGGAATGCAAAATGAAAAGGCTTATTACATTTATTCTCTCTGTGGCCTGTCTGCTCACGCTTTCCGGCTGCGGAAATGGAACGGCAAAAGGTTCCGAAAAGCTGCTTAAGGCCAGACCTGACTACCCGCAGATGGCGCCCTACCCTGACGAGACGAAATACTTCATGTCCAATGGTGAATTCGACAGCGATGGCTTTGACAAGGTTTACACCGCTTGGTGGGACGACCGACAGGCCCAGCGCAAACAGCCTGAAGGCTACGCCGAGGCACTGGAGGACTATCTGCGCAAGAGCGTGCCGCAGCTTCTCGCCGGCGCGGAGGGCGAAAACCGGATATGCTCGCCGCTGAACGTCTACATGGCTCTGGCCATGCTCGCGGAGACTACGGACGGAGACAGCCGCCGGCAGATTCTGGAGCTTCTCGGCAGCAGCAGTCTTGAGGACCTGCGCGCCGAGGCAAAAGCAGTCTGGAACGCCAACTACTGCGACGACGGTGCTGTCACAAGCGTACTTGCAAATTCCATGTGGCTGAGCGACACGGTCAGCTACAAGTCCGAGGCGCTCAGCTCACTGGCCGATAACTACTACGCCTCCGCCTACCGCGGCGAGATGGGCTCGGACGAACTCAACAAGGCGCTTCAGAACTGGCTTAATGAGCAAACCGGCGGACTTCTCTCCGAGCAGGCAGAGGGTGTAAAAACCGATGCCAATACCCTGTTGGCGTTGTGCTCAACAATTTATTTCCGAGCCAAATGGCACAGTGAGTTTTCCGAGGGCCGGACCGAGCCGCGGACTTTCCATAGCACAACTGGCGATATCGAGCGCGACTTCATGCACAGCAGTGGAACCGGCTCCTATTACTGGAGCGACAAATTTTCCGCCTACAGCAAGTCTCTTGAAGGCAGCGGCTCGATGTGGTTTCTCCTACCCGACGAGGGTGTAACTCCGGAGGAGCTTATCGCCGATGGGCAAACCATGGACTTTCTGCTCTCCGGAGGAAAGCAGGGGGCGGAGAACGCCTTTCTCATAGTCAATTTCGCCGTGCCCAAGTTCGACGCAGTCTCCGACCTTGAGCTGTCAGAAAGTCTCAACGCACTGGGCGTAACTGATGTGTTCGACCCTGCGGTATCCGACTTTTCTCCTCTGACGGGAAGCAGCGGGGGTATTTTCCTATCTAAAGCGCAGCACGCCGCACGTGTGTCCATAGACGAGCAGGGCGTCACAGCTGTCGCATACACCGTGATGATTGCCGCAGGAGCTGCCGCGCCGCCCGAGGAGGAGGTCGACTTTGTCATCGACCGTCCCTTTGTTTTTGCCATCACCTCTCACGATGGGCTTCCCCTCTTTGTGGGTATAGTGAACAATCCGTAAAGCCTTAGCAATAACAGATTCCCAGCTCCAAAACGAGCGCATGATACCAATGTATCATGCGCTCGTTTTGGCCCTGTAACTCCCCTTTTCCATACTACATACTTTTACCTGAAGAGACTTGATTTTTTTTTAATCTTAATTTAAGATAGATACATATGGTATTCTGGAAATACCAAATAACGAAACAGGGAGGCAATGAAATGCAGAAACGCATTTTAGTTGTGGATGATGACTCCATGAATCTGGTGAGAACAAAAATGATTCTGGGGAAATACTATGAGGTACTTTTTGCAGAATCAGGTATAGAAGCGCTGGATAAGCTTAAGAAAGAAAAAGTGGATCTGGTTCTTCTGGATATTGAAATGCCTAAAATGAATGGTATCGAAACCTTTGAACACATGAAGGAATTCGCTTCAGATATACCGGTTATTTTCTTAACAGCATCAGGCCAGGAAACAGATGTAGTAAGCGCAATCAAGCTGGGCGCAGTAAATTATCTGAAAAAACCTTTTCAGCCGCATGAACTGATGAAGCGTGTTGCTCAGGAGTTCGAACGCAAATGAGGGCTGAAGAGCAGACAAGTAAACACCTGCTTCTGGCTGTCATTACTACGGTATTCAGCGGAACACTGATTTTGGTCTCCATAGTTATGGCATGGGAATTCTGGATGATTCCGCTGCTGGCAGTTGGTTGCTTCAGCGTATGGCTTTTGCATATTGCACGACTTGGCTCAGATACGCTTTACGAGAATTTGTGCTCCGGATTGTTGCTAATTGAATTCTTTTTTTTTGGCGTACAGGAAAGCAGCCTTTTTGACATACCCGCCGTAGCATGCATTATGCTCCTTGCGCTGTTTATGCTCAACAAAAAGTGGATTCTGTATGCAACAGGCTCTCTGTATATACTGGAGCTGCTATATCATGCATTTATTCTCCACACTATTTCTAACCATATGGAGCTCCGCGACATATTACATTTGGTCATAGGAGCTGTTGTTGTCTTTGGAGCGGTCGTGCTTTCAGGATATTGGATAGACAGACGCACTGCACAGCGTAAATGGTATAACAGCGTATTTGCAGAGCTGGAGACTGCCGGTAAGCAGAGTGCCGTCTTTCTGTCAAATGTATCTCATGAGCTTCGAACTCCCATTAACATGGTTATCGGTATCAGCGAGGTAGCGCTCGGAAGGGAGCTCTCTCCCGAGGTCAGAGCAGATATGACTTCTATAAAAATAGCCGGAAAGCGCCTATCTACACAGATTAACAACATGCTGGACTATACTGAGATTGTAGAAGGTACTCTGACCCCTGCAAAGGAAGAATACATGATAACCTCCGTGCTTAACGATGTGATTACGATGACCGCACTGCAAAGCAATCGTCACCATCTTGAGCTGGTGTTTGATATTAATCCCAAAATTCCGGCGGTCCTTGTCGGGGACGCGGAGAAAATTTCTCATGTAATCAAGATTCTGGTAGAAAATGCTATCAAATTTACAGAAGAGGGCGGCATAAATGTCCGTATAGATTACCGTCATGAACATTACGGTATCAATCTGATTATAGGCATCCATGATACCGGAATTGGCATGACGGATTCACAGCTTGTGCAGATATATGACGATTTTTACCAGGCCGATTCCGGAAGCAGTCGTTTTGTCGGTGGACTTGGCCTCGGGCTTCCTATTGCCTGCGGGCTGCTGAACGCAATGGGAGGCTTCATTCATCTTGACAGCAAAGGTCAGCAGGGCCTGCATGCCAACATTGTAATCCCACAGGGAGTTGCAGACAAACGGCAGTGTATATCGCTTAACAATGCCGACCAGCTGTGTATTGCGTGTTATTTCAGCCCTGAAAAGTATAGCTGCGATGAGGTTCGGGAATATTATGACGGACTGATATTCAATTTGGTAGAAGGTCTTGGTATTCAAGGATATCAGGCACATAACTTTGAGGGTTTCTTAAAATTGCAGCGCAGTCATACGCTGACCCATCTGTTCATTGCACAGTCTGAATATGAAGAGAACCGAGAGTATTATGAGGAGCTGGCAGCTACGCTCCGAATAGTCGTAATTGCGGAAAGAGAGTTCGTTCTGGACAGCGGAAGCAGACTGCTGATTATACATAAGCCTTTTTCTGCTCTTTCAGTTGCAAACCTGCTCAACGGAGAAAGAGGCGAGCGTGGATTTGCAGAAGCACAGGCCGCAGGACGAAAGCCCTTTACCTGCGAGGGTATTCGTGCTCTTGCTGTGGACGACGAAGAAATGAATCTCGTTGTTGCCAAGGGAGTCCTGGGAAGCTACGGGATAGAGGTGGATACCTGCCTGAGCGGCAGAGAAGCAATCACGCGCTGCAACAATGTTTCTTATGATATTATTTTCTTAGACCACATGATGCCTGGGTTTGACGGCGTAGAAACGCTCAAAAGAATACGTGAGCTACGAAATGGCCTGTATCAGGAATTGCCTGTGATAGCACTAACGGCAAATACCGTCAGCGGCGCAAGAGAAATGTTCCGCAGCGAAGGATTTACAGAATTTGGCCCCAAGCCGATTGAGCGTACCGTTTTAGAGCGCGTACTGCGAAAGGTGTTGCCCAAAAGCTGTATACGGTATAGCGCAGGGCCGACAGACAAGAATCTGACTGCAGACGACCTGGTGTCCGCTCCGGTGGAGCCAATACCGGAAACATTGGAAATCAAGTCCGAACCAGACGAATGCACGAGTAACCAAACGATGGACCATTTACCGGCAGCACCGTCAGGTGGTCCGGCAATTCTATATGACCGTCTTGACCAAGCCGGCATTAACGTGGAGCTCGGGCTCAATTATTGCGGCGGTGAAGATGACTTTTATCTGGAAATGCTGCGAATGTTCTGCGCTCAGAGCGAGACAAAGAGGGCAGAAATCGTTTCCCTGTATGAAAATGCCGATTGGGCAGAATATGCTGTCAAGGTCCATGCCTTGAAGAGCACGTCGCTGACGATCGGTGCAGAGGGGCTTTCCGCACAGGCAAAGGAGCTCGAGCTGGCAGGAAAAAGGGACGATGCCGCCTACATCAGTGAACACCACCCTGCCCTGCTGCGCGCATACGACGAGCTTTGCGCATATATCGGCGCTTCCATGAGTTCTTCCTGAAAATGCCGTGTTTTGAGGAGTGAGAGATTGCGTGATAAAAAAATGGTTTAATATTATCTCTGATCACAGAATCAGCCTGCGCGAGCGTATGTTCCGCATTGTGACAGCCATCTGCATGGTTGCACTGGTATTTACTCTACCTATGGGCAGGAGCATTTTAAACATAGTTATCCTGGTGGTAAGCCTCATCATCATGGCGGTGACCGTGAAGATAAGTATTCGGAAGGAACGTATCCACGCCGGAGCCACAGTTATTTCTATACTGCTGCTTACTCTATTTCCAATAACCTTTTTTTCTGCGGGTGGATTTTACAGCGGAGTACCAGAATGGTTTGTACTTTGTTTTATCTACGTCTGCATCACCTTGCATGGAAAACGTATGGCCGTTTTTTTCGGACTGTGTACAGCGGAGACGCTGCTTTGCTATGGTGTCGCCTTTTATTTTCCGGAACTTGCCGTGCCGAACCTCCACAATAACGCCTTGATTGATTCCGCGTTTTCTATGATAATGGTCGGACTGCTCACCAGCGTGTTGCTCATGTTCCTGAACAAAATGTACGAAGATGAAAATGCGCTCTCACAACAGCAAAAGAAAGAGATTGAGGAGCTCAACCGTGCAGAAAACCATTTCTTTTCCAGCATGAGCCATGAGATACGAACCCCAATTAATACTATCATTGGACTTAATGAAATCATCCTCAGGGAGGATATTTCAGAGGATGTCGCAGAAAACGCAAGAAACATCCAAGGGGCAAGCAAGATGCTTCTCACGCTGATTAATGACATTCTCGACATATCCAAAATAAAATCCGGAAAAATGGAAATCGTCAATGTCTCCTATGAAACAGGCGCGCTTTTTTCGGAAATTGTCAATATGATATGGATCAAGGCGAAAGAAAAAGGACTGGAATTCAAACTCCATGTGGATTCGTCAATTCCAAGCATGCTCTGCGGAGATGAAGTGCGCATCAAACAGATACTAATCAATCTGCTTAATAATGCGGTGAAATACACCAGCGAAGGTTCAGTTACTCTTTCTGTCCGGTGTGAGCGCCAGACAATCAACAGGGTCCGCGTCTGGTATTCAGTGGAGGACACTGGGCAGGGAGTGAAAAAGGAAAATATCCCTTATATTTTTAACGCTTTCCGTCGAGTTGATGAGGAAAAGAACCGCTATATCGAGGGTACCGGACTTGGCTTGAGCATTGTTAAGCAGTTAATTGAGCTGATGGGCGGCGAAATCAGTGTGAACAGTGTCTACACCAAAGGCTCACAGTTTATCGTCATGCTGGAACAGGACATCGTCGATGAAAAAGAGCTTGGGACATTTACACTGGCTTCCCGCACCAAGATTCATGACGGAGAACCTTACCGGCAAAGCTTTGAGGCTCCAGATGCGCATATACTTGTGGTGGATGATAACGATATGAAT
>CATJWG010000128.1 GCA_949744165.1 uncultured Eubacteriales bacterium
ACAAGCTCGTCTATGCTGCTGAAGCTGGCCTCGTTTATGGTCTGGTCCAGCGCCTGCATGACTATACGGCGGCTTCGCTCACTGCGGCTTTCGTTCTCCCTCGGCCGTTCCGACACCGTCTGCTTATACTCGGCCAGAATATCGTCAAGCGAAAAGCCCCCTCCGGCGGGAGCGCCTGTCCCGTCTTCGTACGCACCGCTGCCGTCAGGCATATCCATCTTATAATCGTCTTCCTGCATATATCCACCCTTTCGGGGTTGTTTATTGCAAAAGCGCCCTTCAGCCCCGCTGCCTGAGCACCTCGTACATCAGTACCGCAGCCGCGGCGGAGGCGTTGAGTGAGTTGAGCTTCCCGCGCATCGGTATGCTCACCAGAAAATCACAGCTTTCCGTAACGAGCCGGCTCATGCCCTCTCCCTCGGAGCCTATGACAAGGCACACCGGACCGCGCAGGTCGGTCTGCCACAGTCCGCCCTGTGCGCCCGCGGCGGAGCCGAAAATCCACAGCCCCCGCGCCTTGAGCTCCTTTAGCGCCGCCGTCAGGTTCGGCACGCGCGCAACCGCCATGTACTCCGCCGCGCCCGCGCTGGTCTTGCCGACTATGGACGTCAGCCCCGCGCTGCGTCGCTTGGGGATGATTATCCCGTGGACGCCCGCGCACTCCGCCGTGCGGATTATCGCGCCCAAATTATGCGGGTCGCTTATCTCGTCGCATACTATGACGAAGGGCGGCTCGCCCCTGTCCTCGGCTATTGCGAGTATGTCCTCTATTTCCACGTACTCGCGCACGGCGCACAGCGCGATAACGCCCTGGTGCGCATGTGTTACGCTCATCGCGTCAAGCTTGCGCCTGTCGGCCTCTGTCACCACTATACCCATGTCGCGTGCCTTTGAGGCTATGTGGCCGAGAGTCTTGTCCACCTCGCCCCTGGCAATATATATCTTGTCTATACTGCGCCCCGCACGCAGCGCCTCGGTCACGGCGTTGCGGCCTTCTATAAGGTCGTCCCTGTCGTTTTCAAAAGCCATATTGTCTCCGTCTAAGCCACGCCGCCCGGCTTTTGCACGCGGGCGGCGTTTATTATTTTAATCTAAAATACTTACGATTTCCTGAACAAATATCAAACAATTCTCACTTTTTGTATTTTTTGAGCGTCTCCACCATATCCAGACGCTCCCAAGGCAGGTCTATATCAGTTCTTCCGAAGTGCCCGTAGGCGGCGGTCTGACGGTAAATCGGGCGGCGCAGGTCCAGGCGGGAGATTATCTTCGCCGGACGCAGGTCAAAATTCTCCGCTATTATCTTTTCAATCTCCGCGTCGGAAATAACTCCGGTGCCGGCGGTGTCCACGAGCACGGACACGGGGCGCGCCACCCCGATGGCGTAAGCCAGCTCAATCTGGCAGCGCCGTGCGAGGCCGGCGGCAACGATGTTCTTAGCCATGTATCGGGACATATACGCCGCGCTGCGGTCCACCTTCGTCGGGTCCTTGCCGGAAAAAGCGCCGCCGCCGTGGCTGGCATAGCCGCCGTAAGTATCCACGATTATCTTGCGTCCCGTAAGCCCCGAGTCTCCCACGGGTCCGCCTATGACAAAGCGTCCGGTAGGGTTGACGTAGTATTTCGTATCCGCGTCAAGCAGCTCAGCGGGAATAACCTTCTTTATCACCTGCTCAATTATCCCCTCGCGCAGCGTCCCGTAGTCCACGTCCTCCGAGTGCTGGGTGGAGATAACCACCGCGTCCACACGCCGGACCCCGCCGTCCGGCCCGTACTGCACCGTGACCTGGCTCTTGCCGTCGGGACGCAGCCATGGGAAGGTGCCGTCCTTGCGGACCTCCGACAAACGGCGGGTCAGGCGGTGAGCAAAGGCTATGGGCGCGGGCATGTACTCGGGCGTTTCGTCGCAGGCGAAGCCAAACATCATTCCCTGGTCGCCTGCGCCGGTGTCTCCGTCGTCCGCGACGCCCTCGCGGGACTCAAGGCTGTTATCCACGCCCATGGCAATGTCGGACGACTGCTCGTCTATCGTCGTGAGCACGGCGCAGGTATTGCCGTCAAAGCCGTATTCAGGGTGGTCGTAGCCTATGCCGCAGACGGTTTTGCGCACTATCGCAGGAATATCAACATAGCAGCGCGTGCTTATCTCTCCCATGACCATCACCATGCCGGTGGTGCATACAGTTTCGCATGCAACGCGGGCCTTCGGGTCCTGCTCGATTATCGCGTCAAGCACCGCGTCGGAAATCTGGTCGCATATCTTGTCGGGATGTCCCTCGGTGACGGATTCCGACGTAAAAACTCTCGTTCTCTTCTCACTCATTGTCTGTACCCCTCCGTGTTTATGAAAATTAAAATTTTTCCCTTTTATAATTCGCGCCGTTTCTGCGCGGTCCCTTTTAAATATATATTTTACCACAAAAAGCAGGCAATAGAAAGAGGCAAAACACCCCAAACTACTTTTTTTTTGCTTTTTCCCACTGGTACTGCCAGCCGACGATAAGCTCGCCGCGCCGGACGCTTATCGTCGCCGCACCATCGAGAAAATGGTTGCTCACCCCAAGGGGAAATCCACAGTCAAGCGTCGCGTCGTCGAGCGTGTACAGGCTGCCGCGCTCATAAACTCCTTCGGCCGTTGCACTAAGGCAGAATACGGAGAAAATCCCGCCCGGCGGCCCGCTTATCTCAAGCTCGCCGTCTATAAGCGCAGTGTAGACAAAATCCGCATCATACAGATACGCCGAAGCGCCGCGCCGCGCCGCATAAATAAGCGTCTGCAAATTGGCCAGCGTGTGGTCCAGCCTCCCGCCCGTGCCGCCATACAGGCGCAGCATGCGATACCCGCGCTCAATGGCTATGCGCACGCACAGCAGCATATCCGTCTCGTCCTTGGCCACTGGCACGCGCAGGGTGGGCAGTCCCTCCGGCTCAAAGCCGAGCGAGTCAAAATCCCCCGCGGCAAGGTCCGGCTCTATTCCCAAAGCGCGGCAGGAATGCAGCCCTCCGTCGGCCGCTATTACAAAATCTCCCGCCTCCGGCCGCGTGGCAAATCCCATGAACTCGCCCGCACCGAAAATCCAGCACGTTCCCTTCTTTTCCATCTCACGCTCCAAAAAATTTCATATTGCACTGCCATTTTATACCCTTTCTGTTATTATGTCCATAGCGGCAAATTCCAAATATTTCTTAAAATGCATCTTTACAAATTCACATTCCCCTGCTATAATCACGTTAAGCAAAGCTCCGCAAGCATCGCAGATTTCGCGGCATGCACGCCGCGAAAAAATGAAATTTGTTTTTATCAGGACATGCGCCTGACAAAAACACTCTGTGCGCAGCCCGCGTCGAAGCGTCCAACTGAAAGGCGGACGTCGAGGCGCAGAGCGGAGCGAATCCCCTCAAATCAATGGCAGAGCTATTGATTTGACACATCCAAGGGGGGCTGGTGCAAGCCGGCTGAGATTCAGCGTATTGCCGCTGTGACCCTTGAGCGCCTCGGCGCTCGAACCTGATCCGGGTAATGCCGGCGTAGGAATGCGAGAAAATACGGTCTTTCTGTGCATTGTGACGCTGACAGCCCACGATGCACATTTTTTGTGCGGAAAGGACTGTATCAAACATGAACAAAAACCAAACCCGAATGCTTTGCGAAGCGGCCGTTTTTATGGCGCTTGCGCAAGTACTCAGCTACATAAAGCTCTACCAGTTTCCGAACGGGGGCTCGATTGACTGCTGCGCGATGCTGCCTATCGTGCTGTTCGCCGTGCGCTGGGGTGCCGGCTGGGGCACGCTTGTCGGCCTCGTATACGGACTGCTGCAATACTTCCTTGGCAACGGCATCGCCATAGACTGGACCTCCATTATTGCCGACTACCTGATAGCCTATCTGCTGCTCGGCCTCGGCGCGGGGCTGTTTCACGGCAGGAAACACGGCGTGTATTACGGCGCGGTGTGCGGCGGCCTGCTGCGTTTTCTGGCCCACTATGTAGTCGGCGCGGTAATCTGGGGCAAGTATATGCCTGACTCCTTCTTCGGCATGACCATGACCAACCCTTGGTTTTATTCCCTGCTCTACAACAGCTCGTACATGCTGCCGGATATAATTTTAGTGCTGATTCTGTTCGCGGTGCTCTACAAGCCTCTGAATAAATATTTTACCTGTCAGGATATTAAAGCCTGACAACATTCCATAAGAAAATTGACCGTAAGAAAATCCTCCTGAAAATTCAGGAGGATTTTTTTACATGTCGCAAAAGCGGCAAATCCGCTTTTGCGATAGAGTTTCGCTCCGCTTCGCGCCTCACCCCCCGATGGTCGGCTCGACGCGCTCGCTTTGACTTACACTATCTCAGAATAGCTTCCCAAATACTGGAACGTCTCGCACAGCTCACCGAGCTGACCTATCAGCTCGACAAACTGCGGTGAATACACCGAAGTGTCCAAATCAAAATAGAACATGAACTCAAAGTCGCGCTCCGGAATCGGGCGGCTCTCCAGTTTGGAAAGATTGACGCTCAGCGCGTTTATCCTTGCCATGATGCGGTATAGAGAGCCCGGCTTGTGAGGCACGGTGAGCATGACGCTGGTGCGGTCCGCGCCGGGGTAAATCTCAAGGTTTTTCGTGATGCAGATAAAGCGGGTGTAGTTGTTATCCTTGTCCTGAATCGCGTCCCGAAGGCTCTCAAGACCGTAAAGCTCGGCACAGGAGCGCGAGGAGATGGCCGCTATGTCGTCCCTGCCCGACTCGGCCACCAACTTTGCCGCGGCTGCAGTGTTCTCGCACACCGTTATTTTCACTCCGGTCATGGCCTTGAGGAACTCGCCGCACTGGCTGAAGGCCTGCTCGTGAGAACACAGCTCCTTTATGTTCTCCAGCTTCGTCCCGCGCCGGACCAGCAGGTTGTGGTCCACCTTGAGCCGGACGCTGCGAACAATGGAGAAATTGTATTTCTGCATCAGGTCGTAAATGGCGTTGACCGAGCCGGCGGTGCTGTTTTCCAACGGCAGAACACCGTAGCTGCAAAAGCCTTTGTCAATGGCTGAGAAAACGCCCTCAAAATTGTTAAAATACATTATGTCGGGATGTGCGAACAGCTTTTCCGCCGCCTGCTGGGAGTAGGCCCCCTCAACGCCCTGGCAGGCGATGAGCCCCGACTCGGGAAACTGCTTCGGCGTGTTCTCCAGCGCGCCGCTTATCTGCGCGCACAGCGGGTTTTCCCCGTGTATGAGCGCCTGCTGGTGGCAACGGCTGAGCTCCAGTATGGTGGAATAAAGCACGCCGGCATAGCCGGCCAGCTCCCCGCCGGCCTGCCGTCTGACCTCCGTGAGCTTTTTGCGGTATCCCGCCGCGTCCACGGCGGGGAGTCCCGCGGCCTCCTTCTCCCTGGCCAGCTCCCCGCAGGCATCCATGCGCTTTTTGAACAGCTCCACAAGCTGCGCGTCAATATCGTCAATTTTTCCTTTGACCTTTTCAATGTCCATTGCTTTATACCGTCCTTCGTTTGTTATGGTTTCGTGCACAAAATAACAATAAAAAACACCCCGCAGTGATTTACACTGCGGGATGGAATTTATAATTCACAACTTTTGCAGCACAAATCACTCTTACCTTGTGTGTCCAAAGTAAAAGAAAGTAAACTCCGCTGCAAAAATATTGGATTTCATATAATGTTTTTCTCCTGCCTGAGTTTTTCTGTTTTTTATAATAAACCCCCGCTTGCCGATTGTCAATAAAAATCAGTTGAACTGCCCATGATATATTTCAGCGTTGCCAATGTATTCGCTCTCAATGGCGGGAACGTAGTACGCGCCGAAATTTTGCAGCCCCAGCTCGCTGCCGACGCTTTCCATTTCCGGCAGCTCAACGTAAAAGCGGTAGTATGGCAGGAAAACCTCCTCCATCGGGCTGCTGCGGTACATGAGCTCGACCTTGGCAATGTACTCCTGACCCGGCAGCTCATATGGCACGCTTGTCTGGTACTGTCCGTCGAGCAGCCGCCCCCACGCTTCCTCGATGGAAATTATCGGGTAGTCGCCTATCTTTTCCAGCACGGCAAGGTCATCGCGCAGCTGGATGCCGCTGAGCTTTCCCTCGTCATCCGGAGAAAACGATGCGCAGCAAAATGCGTAGCTTAATATGTCCTGCACGTTGTCCCCTGAGGCATCATAGGCCTTATAGCTTCGATTATACCGCCCGTAAATGTCATAGTCCCCGCTGACTATAAACGCCGGTTCCTTAAAATTCAGAAAATCCGCGTAAGTCCCCGCGAGATACTCAATGGTCTTAAGCGCCTGCTCCTCTGTCGTGTCGTGGTGGGTGAAGCTGTATTGCTCCGGCAGCTTCATTGGCTCCAGCCCGTGCTCCATGTTCCACGGATAGTTGCTCCACAAATCGAGCTCAACGCCGCCGTCGGCGTAAGCGCGGAGCGTGCCAATCTCCGTGCGGGCCATAATACTGGTTACACCAACGTTTTCCCTTTCTGCTTGTGTCTCAAGCACCTCAACCCCCAGCGCCGCTGCCGCCCTTTCCAGACGGCGCATCATCTCCTCTTCACCCAGCCCACTGGGCACCCCCGTGTGCGCAGGGTCATATGACCCGTTTTTAAACACCGGCATCGTCTCAAAAGCCATGTCCTCCCGCCAGGGGTTGCCGTTTTCAATCTCGGACGCATCGTGGTACAAATATCCCTCAAAGCCCATGCCGCCGACGCCCAGCTCCGGCACGTTTATGACCGGCAGGTCCGACACCACTGCGGCCGTACCCCGTCCCGCCGCCCAGACAAGCGCACACGCCAGCACAAGGCACAGGCAAGCCGCGCACGTGGCGTATTTTACCCACGCGCGGGCGCTTTTTGCCCCGGGCGGATACGCCTGCTCTATAAACTCATCGCGCACGTCAGCCAGCGCGTACAAAATTCTCTCGCTTTTCAAAGCATTATTCCCTCCCTTTCAAGCATGTCACGTAGTTTTTCCCGCGAGCGCATAAGCGAGCTTTTGACCTTGCTGCGGCTCACGCCCAGGCCTCGCGCTATCTCGTCCACAGACAGCATGTACCAATACCTGCGCAGAAAAATAATCCGCGCGTCCTCATTTAGTCCGTCTAAAAAGCGGTCCAGGGCCTCACGCAGGGCCAGCTCGCCAGCGCGGCGGGCAGGGTCGTCCCCCGAGGGGACGCAGTCGCCCAGCTCGCTGAGTGTAAGCTCAAGCTGCCCGCCGCCGCGCTTTTGACTCTTGCATCTTTTCAGGCGGTCCAGCGCAAGATTTCGCGTTATCCTGCCCAGAAACGCCCTCAGCCGCTCCGGCTTCTGCGTCGGCATTGACTCCCACGCGCGCAGCCAGGTGTCGTTGACGCACTCCTCGCTGTCCGCACCGTTTTTGAGTATACCGCGCGCTATGCCGGCACACCATGCACCGTACTTCTCCTGAGTGCGCGCTATCGCCTGCTCCGAGCGCGCCCAGTACAGGCCGATTATTGCCTCGTCATCCATTTTCCCGCCTCCCTTTCGTCTTTCCGCAAGCCGCCCTCAACCATTATAGACGACAAAATCCCCCGCATGGTCGCGCAAAGGACAAAAAATTTTCGGGATAAGGCAAAATTTTATGTAGAATATGTGCAAGCGTGCTTTTTACATATTCCTCAAAGTATAAAATTCGCCGAAAATTTAATCGCTTATTGACATTTGACACTGTGCGGTGCTAAAGTATGTAGAGTATATCAAGGCTGACAAACTCAGCCGCGGACGGGGTTGGCTATGATACTTTTCGTACTTCTGGGCATTATTCTTGTATCCATTATTATGGAAAAACAGAATACAATGCTAAAGGTTA
>CATJWG010000129.1 GCA_949744165.1 uncultured Eubacteriales bacterium
AAAATATCAAAAAATAGTTGACACAATCATCTTAATGATATATAATATCATTAAATAAAGCTGTTTAGGGGATGACAGAGGTGCCGGAAAGGAATACAAGACAGAAAAGCATAATCTATAACACGCTCTGCTGTCTGAGCAACCACCCCACTGCGGATTGTGTGTATGAAGCGATACACGACCGTCACCCAGCGATAAGTCGCGCGACGGTATACCGTGTGCTCAACCGTTTGGTGGACAACGGCACAATACAGAAGGTGGGCGTGAATAGGGGAGCCGACCATTTTGACCACCGCGCACACCCGCACTACCACATATGCTGTATCCGTTGCGGAAAAGTGAGCGACGTGGAAATGCCGTATATGGCTGAGCTGGAGCGGCAGGCAGGCGATTGCCGCGGCTACAGGGTTACGAGCTGTTCCATTCAGTTTGAAGGAGTATGTCCTGAATGTCAGCGTAAGGAGAAAGCGGACACGGTTCGCTGAATCGGCACAAAAAAATGTGATTTGGGCGCGGCGCAGGCCGCCGGAGCCTGAAAATATATAACAGTGAAGGAGAAATATTAATGAAGAAGTTCGTTTGCAAGGTTTGCGGCTATATCTATGAGGGAGATGCCGCTCCCGCCGAGTGTCCGGTGTGTCATGCCGGCACAAAGATGTTTGAGGAGGTCGTCGGTGAGCTGAAGCTGGCCGCTGAGCACGAGTACGGTATTTATGACAAGACCGTGAAAAACAACGATAAGGTTTCCGCCGAGGATAAGGAGTACATACTCGAGCAGCTCAAGGCCAATTTCAATGGCGAGTGCTCTGAGGTTGGCATGTACCTGTGCATGGCACGTATTGCTCACCGCGAGGGATATCCCGAAATTGGTCTGTACTGGGAAAAAGCTGCATATGAGGAGGCCGAGCACGCCGCAAAGTTTGCAGAGCTGTTGGGCGAGGAGCTCGAGCCCAACATGAAAGCTACCACCAAGGACAACCTTGCATGGCGTGTGGACTGCGAGTTCGGTGCAACTGCCGGCAAGGTTGACCTGGCCACCTGCGCAAAGAAGAACGGCTTGGACGCCATCCACGACACCGTGCATGAGATGGCCCGGGACGAGGCCCGCCACGGCAAGGCTCTCAAGGGCCTGCTGGAGCGCTACTTTAAGTAATTCAAATACCGCCCCGCCGGCCGCCTGATGGGGCCGGCGGTTTTCAAAGATATTTTAAGGAGGCTTACTTATAATGGACGACAAGATTGCGCAGTTGCTCAATCAGCAGGTAAACAAGGAGTTTTACAGCGCTTACCTGTATCTGGACATTGCAAACTACTATGATGAGATGGATTTGGACGGCTATGCCAACTACTACATGATTCAGGCTCAGGAGGAGCGCGACCACGCGATGCTGTTCATTAAATACATGCAGACGAACGACTTGAAGGTGACGCTTGAGGCCATAGATAAGCCCAACAAGGTGTTCAACAGCGTGATTGAGCCGCTTGTTGCCGCTGCGGAGCATGAACGATATGTCACAGCACTGGTAAATGATATTTACCATGAAGCTTATCAGGTGAAGGACTACCGCACCATGAAGTTCCTCGATTGGTTTGTCAACGAGCAGATGGAGGAGGAGGACCATGCCGATTCCATGGTCAGCCGCTACAAGCTCTTTGGAAACGACCCCAAGGGTCTGTATCTGCTTGATCAGGAATATGCTGCGCGCACCTATTCCGCTCCGAGCCTGACACTGTAAGAAGTGCTGGAGCCATGGTATAGACACAGAGAGAGTGAGTTTTCACCCTCTCTGTTTTTATATTATAGCTGCTGAGATTGCCTTTAGAAAGGTGAAGAACAGGCGCTGAGGGTACGAACGGCCAATGCGGTGACTGAGCAGCAGGAGCGTGACAGACGCTTTGAGAGCGATGGTAAGTATGTATGTTGTGCTGCTGGCCGGTATAAGCGGGGCAAGCGGTAAGAACAGAATGGCAATGATTTTCATATTTAATTTCCCCTTGTACAGCGTGGATTACGGAGTTAATTTTTTGGCTATAATATATAATGGATATATGTAAATATATCACATAATTGACTTGAGATCAATATTATAATTGAATATAGCTCAATTTAATTTGCTTGCCCAACCGTATATCCTTGACTTACAGGGGGGATAAATGTGGAGTACAAATACAAGCTTGATTATGGGAGAATTGCTGCAAGAGTCAAGGCGGCCAGAAAGTCGGCAGATATGACACAAGCTGAATTGGCCGAGAGGATAGGCATCTCCACAAATGCGGTTGCGAAGCTTGAAAACAATCTGATGACGGCGAGTCTGCAAACCCTGATAAACATATCAAATGTCCTGAATGTAGATATAAACTATTTTTTTGTGGACGACAGCTCGGAGGAAACTGGGGTAGACAGACTGATAATCGCTATGATAAAGGAGCTTTCTCCAAAGGATAAGAGGTTTATTGTCCACATGATACACGGATTGAAGCTGTATATGCAATCGGCTGGGGGAGAGTAAGGTATTGATAATATGCGGTGCTGTGGTAATATTTGAGAGTAGATAGCTTGAAAACACAGGAGGAAAATATATGGATATCAAAGCAAAAACCGAGGAGCTTGTAGAAAAAATAAAGAACGACAATGACCTGCAAAGCCAGTTTGCCAAGGACCCCATCGCGGCTATCGAAAAGCTGATTGGCATCGACCTGCCGGATGAGCAAATCAAGGCGATTGCTGACGGAGTAAAAGCGAAGAATAGAAAGTCACAGGAAGCTTCAGCTGCCTGTGACTTTTATAATGATGAATTCACCGCTCCGGCATCTTAAACTCCTCCAGTGCGCTGTTCAAAAAATCATTAAACGGCTTCATTGCCCTGAAGGTCCGTGCAGACTCTGTGACGAAGCTCTCCGCGTCAAGCAGAGATTCATCGCTGACGGGGTACTCCACGTACCAGCTTTTCATTTTCAGGTACTCCGCCATTTGGTGACCGCTGTCATATCCGCGGGGAACGTTTTTCAGGGTGCTGCCGCAAACGGTGAAACGGCTGTGAAACTCGGGTGCGTTTATCACAGCGGCAAATTCCTCGGGCGCTGCGGCAATACGGTCCCGAATCATGGAGGTGGCGTCTTTGAACATGTCCGCAAAAAGTCCGCCGCCTAAAAAAGAGCGGCCGCCGGGCTTTACCATCACATAATATCCCACAGGTATGGGCAACTTGCCAGCGGCAGAGATATGAGCGCGGAAGGCGGGATTATATGGGGATTTATCGTGACTGAAGCGTGTATCACGAACAAGCTTGAAGGTCAGGTCCTTGGGCGAGTGCGCCAGAACCCCACTGTCAAACTCGCCGATTTTAAATATGAGGGCCTGCACAAGCTCCTCAAAGTTATCTTTGGCAGCGTTGAGCTCGGCCTTGTGCGCATGGTACCAGTCACGGTCATTGTTTGCCTCAAGCTGCGAGAGAAAGACGAGCATTTGTCTTGTGTCCATTTTTACTTCTCCTTTACGAATTTTGCACAGTGGATAATTGCGGACTGTTGAGAAAATCCTCAATGAAGCGCCGCATGTTTTCTGGCGAGCCATACATTTTGCAGAAGCTGAAGCTGTCGGACAGGCCGTCAATTTCCTCCATTGCGCGCTTGACCTCCAGCGCCGTCTGCTCGTCCGTGTGCTCTGCGACGGTAAAGCTCAGCCGCTGCGGATCAAGGCGATGGGTTTGTATGGCGTAGTTGAGCCTGTTGACGCAGCGACACTCGCCGCTTCCGTACTCTCCGCAGTATTCACCAAGAAATTCTGCCATTCTTTTGCGTGCTCTCGAAAGCTTCTGACGGTATGCCTCCGGAGTTATACCCAGTGCCGCTCCGGCATCTCGGCTGTCGAGACGGAACATTGTGCCAAGTATGAAAATGCAGCGGGTTTCAGGGTCAAGGCATTGCAGCATCACATTTGTACACGAAAGCTTGAGTTCCTCGGCCAGCAGGTTTTGGTCAACGCTCTGAGTCAGGTCCGGCAGACCGTTCAGATTGGCATTTTTGATATCATCGCCATAGAAATCAAAGCTAAGCGGAGCGTGAGCAAACATGTGCTTTTTATAACTTTTCAAATGGTTTGACGCTATGTTGAAAACCCAGGTAGAAAAGCTGCTTTCCTTTTTGAATGAGGACAAGTGTGTTATGATTTTCAGGATAATGTCCTGCGAGGCGTCCTCAGCGTCGGGAAAAGTGCCCAGCATTCTCAGCGAGAGATTGAACACAAGGTCCTGCACGCTTGAAAGTACCGTCTCCAGCGCGTGCTTATCGCCCTCGACTGTACGGTCAATGAGCTGTGTAATTTCTTTTTCGGTTAGTTTGTTCATATTTTTTACCTCCTATATGATTAGACAAGGCCACTGCACTTTTGTGACAGAAAATTTCAATTTTACTTTGCTATACTATCACAAATCCGAAGTTTTAACACCCCCCATGTGCTTTTTCAGAACTGAAAATTCCATTAGCTGCTGTCTTTGCCCATAAATGCTTGATTTATATGTAGAATTGGTGTAAAATCTTCCGGTCAGACAAACATATGGGACCTGCCGCATATAAATTTTATGGGGGCCCTTTGCATATTGCCGCGCGGCGGCTGACGATTTTTGGAGGTAGTGCATTGTCCGATAACAAAAAACAGAATTATCTTCATGGAGCGGCAATACTTGCTGCCGGCGTAGTAATAATGAAGATATTAGGTGCGATATACAAAATACCGCTGGGCAACATACTTGGCGATGAGGGATATGGGTATTTTCTCACGGCTTACAACATATACAATATCTTTTTGACACTTGCCACCGCGGGGCTGCCTGTCGCCCTTTCACGCATGATTAGCGAGGCGAACACATTGGGCCGCCCCATGCAGGCGCGGCGCACCTTCAAGGTCGCGCTGGTGACCTTTGCGATTGTGGGTATGGTCGGTACAGTAATAATGTACATGCTGCCGGCAGAGCTGGCGATTGCAATGAACAGTCCGAAGTCGGCGCAAAGCATCTGGGCGCTGTCTCCGGCGGTGCTGCTGTGCTGCCTTCTCAGTGCATACCGTGGATATTGCCAAGGACACAGTAATATGATTCCGACCACCGTCGGTCAGGTGCTGGAAGTGATTATGAAGGTCTTGGTTGGCGTCGTTCTTGCGCTGGTTTTTACGAGGCAGGGAAAAAGTCTGCCCATGTGCTCGGCGGGTGCCATATTCGGCGTCACTGTTGGCTCACTCGTGGCTATGCTGTATATGTTCTGGTATAAGCGCCGCAACTATGTCGAAGGGCCAATACAAAACCCTGATGTGCCGGCATCTCACGCGAGGATAATGAAGGATCTGCTGATTATAGGCATTCCCATAACCCTTGGTGCAAGCGTTATGTCCATTATTTCACTGATAGACAACAAGCTTGTATTGTATCAGCTTCAAATGGCTGCGGGCTTTACCCAGCAGGAGGCCGATGTACTCTGGGGCGTATATGGCAAGGCGATGACGCTGTATAATCTGCCAGCATCGTTTATCACGCCGCTGACAATATCGGTAGTGCCGTCCATAGCCGCGTGCGTGGCGTCTAAACGACATATTGAGGGCTGTGAGATAGGCGAGAACAGCCTGCGTATCGCGTCGGTGATATGTATGCCGATGGGCGTGGGGCTGGCGGTGCTCAGCACGCCTATAATGAACCTTGTCTACCCATCGGCCCACGCTTCAGGCGGGAAGCTGCTGATGTATATGGGCATAGCGTCTATGCTTGTGTGTCTGGCATTGATATCCAACGCGGTGCTGCAGGCGCACGGGAACGAGAGGTATCCCATAATATCCGTGCTGGCGGGTGGAGCGTCGAAAATTGCGGTGAACTGGGTGCTGGTTGGCAACCCTGAGATAAACATAGTTGGCGCGCCAATAGGGACAATCTGTTGCTATGGTGTGATGTGCGTGTTCAACTATATTTTCCTGTGCCGCTGCATGGAGCGCCGCCCGCGCCTTTCAAAGACGTTGCTGCGCCCGATAATAAGCTGCGCGGCCATGGGTGCTGCCGCCTGGGGAGTTTATGGTTTGCTTGAGATGGTTCTCTCGGGCGTTATAAGCTTTAATGTCGGCCGCCTCTCGTCAGGATGGATTGTAACCGCTGTTTCGGCGGTTGTGGCTATAGGAGTGGCTGTTATCGTCTATGCACTGATGGTAATTACCATGCGTGCGGTGACGCTTGAGGACATGAAACTGATACCGAAAGGCGAGAAAATAGCAAGGCTGCTGCATATACGCTGACTGGAAAGGTATATAATCCGCCGCCGAGCGGGTATGATAAATACGCAAAGATAGGGATGAAGCATGACAAATTTCACGTTCAAGGAAAAGTACGATATCAACGATTTTCGCAGGATAATGGAAATTCTGCGCGCTCCCGGAGGTTGTCCCTGGGACGCAAAGCAAACGCACGAAAGCATCCGTGCCAACGTCATTGAGGAGGCCTATGAGCTGGCACAGGCCATAGACAAGAAGGATACGGAGAATCTGCGTGAGGAGCTTGGAGATTTGCTTATGCAGGTAATCTTCCATGCCAGAATGGAGGAGGAGCGCGGAGCTTTTGACCTCGACGGTGTAGCGGATACGGCGGTGAAGAAGCTTATCTTCCGCCACCCGCACGTATTTAGCGACGCAAAGGCGGAAACTCCGGAGCAGGTGCTTGAAACTTGGGAGGCGGTTAAGCGCATAGAAAAGTCGCAGGATACCACGGCCACGGCAATGAGCGATGTCGCCGAGACTTTGCCGGCTCTATGGCGTGCGGCGAAGGTACAGAAAAAGGCGGCGAAGGTTGGCTTTGACTGGCAGGAGGTCTACGGAGCGATAGACAAGCTGCGCGAGGAGACGGAGGAACTGTGTCAGGGAATTGAGCAGGGAAATCAGGACAATATGGAAGAAGAAATAGGCGATATTCTGTTCTCCGCGGTAAATGCTTCGCGCTTTCTCAAGGTGGACCCGGAAAAAGCGCTGCATCGCTCCTGCGAAAAATTTATTGCCCGCTTCCGTTTTAT
>CATJWG010000130.1 GCA_949744165.1 uncultured Eubacteriales bacterium
CAGCTTATCCAATTGGTAAGGACATCGTTGGATACCCAGCTCATATCTTTATCCCACAACTCACTTTGGCGGCTCCTTGGGAGCCGCCGCTTTTTTTAACTTCAATCAAGCGGCTTGGCCGCTTGATTGAGGGATTCACTCCGTTCTGCGCCTCGATTGCGCGCCCTTTGGGGCGGGCGCGCCGCGAACAGCTCTGCATAAAGAATTTGTTAGCGGCTGTGCCGCTTACAAATTCTGATATCTGAAAGGCTTTTTAAAATTCCATGAGTTTCAGGTTGGGAGACACCTCAAGGTCGAAGTCGAGCAGGTCAAGTATGTCCTTTTGCAGGTCTATTCCGGGAGCTATCTCGGTCAGCACAAGGCCGTGCTCACCCAGACGCATGACACAGCGCTCAGTGATGTACAAAACCTCCTGGTGATTCTCTCGCGCGTTTTTCTCGGAAAAGCTCACCGCGTCCACCTTGTCAACTATCTTGATTATTCGGCCCTCGGACTCGATGTGCACTGTTTCTCCGTCAAAGGTGCCTCTGAGTCCCTTAGTGGTAAAGGTACAGCAGAACACAACCTTCTTCGTAGCCTGCGAGATGTTGGCCAGACCGCCGATACCGCTGAGCTTGCCCTTTGTGTAGTGGCCATTAACGTTGCCGTTTTTGTCAATCTGCAGCGCGCCGACAAAGCAGCCGTCCAGCCCGCCGCCCTCATAGAAGTCGAATTGCCGGGCCATGTCCAGCATGGAGTCGGCGCCTATTGCGCAGCCGAAGCCCTTGCCGCCGAGCGGGAAGCCTCCCGTCTGGCCCGCCTCGACGGACAGATGTATGTCGTCGAGCTGGTTATGTTCAAGCACCTCCTCGGCGATGAGCTCGGGGATACCTATGCCGATGTTGATTATCTGCTCGGCGGGACCCTTTTTCATCTCGTGGTAGGCGCGCTTGGCAATGGCACGGTGGAGGTCGTTGCGCTCGCTGGTCGCGCCTATACGGCCGCGTATCTCCTCACGGCAGGCCTTTAATATGTTGCCTGTGGGCACATACTTGCCGCAGATATAGTCGTAATAGCCCTCAAGGTTTGTAAGCTGCTGCTGCTCAGGGCAGACGACAACCGCGTCCACAAGAGCGGAGGGAACCTCAACCGCGCGGGGCGGCATGTGGCGGTTTACAAGGCGGTTTACCTGCACTATAACCTTACCGCCGGTGCGGTGCGTAGCTTGGGCCACGGACAGCGCGTCGATGCAGCCGGCCTCGTTCTGGAAGGAGATGTTGCCGCGCTCGTCGGCGTAGCTGGCCTTGAGCAGGGCTACGTCAACC
>CATJWG010000131.1 GCA_949744165.1 uncultured Eubacteriales bacterium
CATCATTTCCCGGGTAATCACCACGACGTTTATCGCACCGTCTCTGTAGGATTTCAGTGAGCTGTATATCATGCCCTCAAGCGCTATTCTCGCACGTGTAAAGCTGCGAAAAAAGGTTTTGTTCAGCCCACCGTTATTCACACCAAGCTCCAGAAGCTGGGCCGCATCCGTAAGTGTGCGGGCTGTTGTGTTGCCAAAGCAGAAGCAGCCGCAGTCGGTGGCTATCGCCACGTATAGCAGCTCAGCCTCACGCAGAGTCAGTTCACCGCACAGCTCTCGGATGAGACTCATTATTATCTCACCGCAGGCGGCCATTTGTGCGTTAAGCAGCGTGTGCGCCGCATATCCGCCGTTGCTGGCATGGTGGTCTATCGACAGCTCTACACTTCCCGAAAAGCCTTTTGGAAACATGTTATCGTTGGCCAGGTCTATACTTACCACATATTCCTCATCCTGCCGTTCATCCGACAAATACTCTCCGACAAACGGCATATAGTTTTCGGTTATCTCGGGATTGTTAAACATACAGGCCCGTTTTCCCAGCCTTCTCAACGCATTGCACAGCGCCGCAGCTGAGCACAGCGTGTCCCCGTCCGGTCTGGCGTGGGTAAGAAGCAAAAAACCATCGTTTTCCCGCAGAAGACCGACGCACTCATTTACCGTCATCGGGTTTCACCTCCGGAATATAAAGCTCGGAAATCATTTTGCTTATCTGTGCTCCATGCTCAATGGATTTGTCCAACTCAAACACAAGCTCAGGCGTATAGCGCAGCTTCAGCGCACTACCCAGCTCACGCCTCAGCCAAGGCGATGCGGATTTAAGTCCCTTTTTAAAATCCTTTTCATTAACTTCTCCCAGCACACTGATATAAATCTTGCTGTATCTCAGGTCCCCTGTGGTCTCCACGCGCGTTATGCTCACCAATGAGCCCTGATTTACCCGCGGGTCCTTTATCTGTCGCAACAGATTTGACAGCGCATATTGTATATCGTCGTTCGTCCTGTTTAACTTATTAGTTGACATAGTATTCTCCTGTTGAAAGATAGCTGATACCGCAAGGGCGGCCCAAGCGGCCGCCCTTTTATTATGCGCATTATCAAACCTTAATTTGCTCCATCACGAAGCACTCGATAATATCGCCGACCTTGATGTCGTTGAATTTTTCAATCTGCATACCACACTCATAGCCTGAAGCGACCTCTTTGACATCGTCCTTAAAGCGGCGCAGGGACGCCAGCTCACCTTCATGTATGACGATATTGTCGCGCAGGACACGGACATTGCAGCCGCGCTGAATCTTTCCGTCCGTTGCGTAACAGCCGCACACAGTACCAATCTTGGACACCTTGTATGTCTCGCGCACCTCGGCGTGGCCGATAATGGCCTCCTGATACTTCGGCGCAAGCATACCCTTCATTGCCGATTCAATCTCATTTATGCAGTCATAGATAACGTGGTACATACGCACATCGACCTTTGAGCGCACCGCACTGTCGCGTGCAGCGCTGTCAGGCCGGACATTGAAGCCTACCACGACGGCACCAGAGGTTGCTGCAAGCATAATATCCGACTCGCTTATCGCACCAACACCGCAGTGTATCACCTTCACACGGACCTCTTCGTTGCTGAGCTTAAGCAGTGAAGCCTTCACCGCCTCCGCTGAGCCCTGAACATCCGCTTTTATGATGATGTTGAAATCCTTAAGCTCGCCCTGCTTTATCTGACTGAACAGGTCCTCCAAGCTGACCTTACGGTTTCCGCCGAGCGTCTGATTTTTCAACTGCTCCTTGCGCTGGGCAACCAGCTCTCTGGCCATACGCTCATCCTTGACGGCGTTGAACACATCGCCGGCGTTTGGAACCTCGCTCATGCCGGAAATCTCCACCGGAACAGAAGGTCCCGCACTTTCCACACGTCTGCCCTTATCGTTGGTCATCACGCGCACGTGTCCCACGGCTGTGCCGGCAATGATGATCTCGCCGGTATGGAGAGTGCCGTTCTGAACCAATACCGTCATTATGGGGCCGCGGCCCTTGTCCAGACGTGCCTCGATAACTGTACCTCTGGCTGCCCTGTTCGGATTTGCCTTGAGCTCCTGTACCTCAGCCAGAATTACAAGATTCTCAAGAAGCTCATCTATACCCATGCCCGTTTTGGCGGATATGGGGCAGATAATTGTATCGCCACCCCATTCCTCGGGTACTATATCGTACTCAGTGAGCTGTTGCTTTATACGGTCAGGGTTGGCTCCGACCACATCCATCTTGTTTATTGCCACAACCAGTGGGATTTCCGCAGCCTTTGCATGGTTTATAGACTCGACCGTCTGCGGCATGATTCCGTCGTCGGCGGCAACCACCAGAATGGCAATATCGGTGACCATAGCGCCGCGGGCGCGCATGGAGGTAAACGCCTCATGGCCCGGAGTGTCGAGGAAGGTTATCGGGCTTCCGTTTATATCCACGGTGTAAGCGCCGATATGCTGTGTTATTCCTCCGGCTTCTCCGGATGCGACATTCGCGTGGCGAATATAGTCCAGCAGCGATGTCTTACCGTGGTCAACGTGGCCAATGACAACAACTACAGGAGCTCTGGGCAGCAGCTCGTCGGCCGCGTCCTCATGGTCGTCAATAAGCAGCTCCTCGACTGAGACAACAACCTCCTTTTCCACCTTGCAGCCCATTTCCATGGCCACAA
>CATJWG010000132.1 GCA_949744165.1 uncultured Eubacteriales bacterium
ACGCAGGGCATACTGGCCACAAGTATAAATATGCAGCCAATCACCGCCGCCTTTTTGCGGGACCAGTGGAAATTGTCCATGCAGCTTGACTGCAAATTCTCAAACACCGCGATAACCGTCGAGAAGCTGGCAAAGGTCATAAACAGGAAGAACATCGTTCCCCACAACCTGCCGAACTTCATCCCTAAAAATACCTTCGGCAGCGTCATAAATATCAGTGACGGACCGCTGTCCGGCTGCACGCCGAAGGAGAAGCACGCGGGGAAAATAATCAGTCCTGCCATAAGCGCCACAAATGTGTCCAGGCAGCATATCCGCACGGCCTCACCCGTGAGCGTGTGCTCGCGCGACATGTAGCTTCCGAAAATCTCCATGGCTGCGATGCCGAGGCTCAGCGTAAAAAATGCCTGGTTCATCGCCGCGGTTATCACCTTGCCGAGTCCAGCCTCCATCGCTCGCCCAAAATCCGGCAGGAGGTAAAATTTAACGCCCTCCATGCCTCCGGACAACGTCAGGCTGTGCACCGCCAGTACCGCGATAAGCGCCAGCAGCCCGAGCATCATCACCTTGGTAATGCGCTCAAGCCCCTTCTGCAAGCCGAGACTGCACACAAAAAATCCACCGAGTACAGTCAGCGCCATCCACGCGGTCATCTCCAGCGGATTGGCGCGCATGGCGTCGAACACGGCGTCCACCGCCTCGCCCTCAAGACCGGCGAAACTTCCTCCGGCGAACTTGAAGAAATAACCCATCATCCAGCCTGACACAGTCGTGTAATACATCATCAAAAGGCAGCAGCCGATAATGCAAATCCAGCCGTGTATGTGCCACTTGCTGCCCGGCTTTTCCAGTGCCTTGTAGCCTAACACGGCGCTTTTTCCGCTGGCCCTGCCGACGGCAAGCTCCATCGTCAGCACCGGCACGCCCATAATCGCCAGAAACAGCAGGTAAAACAGCACGAACACTCCCCCGCCGTTCTCGCCCGTGACATATGGAAACTTCCATACGTTTCCTATACCCACGGCGCAGCCCGCGCTCACCAGCAAAAAGCCCAGGCGGGATTTGAATTGCTCCCGTTTCATAAAACAACTCCTTCTTTTTCTATCTTAACCCGTATATGATACCCAAGCTTTGCCGGAAAGTCAATAAGCTATCCTCAAATTCCGCCTCCGGAAATGTTAAGCTCCACCTCAATATCGTCCAGCCACCGCCTGTAAAAAACCGCCCGCCAGCGCACGAACGGCCGCGGCTCGAAGCTGAGCGCCGAGCAGGCCGTCTGCGCCTGCCAGCCATTTCCCGACACACAAAACGCCACGGGCCCGTCCGCCCCGCCGATAATCCCCATGCTGGCCGCCGCTGTGGCCACCGGAGTGAACTCAAACCTCCCCGCCGCCGGCTGAGCCCTCCGCCGCGGCCTGTCCCCCTCGCCGCAGTCACGCAGCGACAGCTCGCCACGCGGCAGAGGCGGCTCCAGCACAAAGCTCATCGCCGTACAATGCGTGGGATACTCCCACGCATCCTCGCCGCCAAAAAATTTTTCCGGTATACTTTGCTTTTCATATTCCACAACCCGCAGCACATGCCGCTCCCCCGTTACCGGATGCGTCAACACAGCCTCATCCCCGGCCCCCGTGACCTCAAACTCCTCCCCCGTCACCGCCACAGGGCTCTGCCTCAGACGCAGCGTCACACGCTCCAGACGCCCCGGCGCCCGCCGCGCCGCCCATGGAAAGCAGCGCCGACACATCGCCCATGCGAGGTGCTCGTCCAGACAGTAGTGCTCCACCCATCTCTTTGCGTCCCTGCCGCCGGACCACTCCGCCCCGCACTCGGACGGGGCAAAACAAAATCCAAAGCCGCTACGGCTTCGCAGCACATTACCGTTTACTGTCAGCTCCGTGTCGAAATCAAAAACAAGCGGATTTTCCGCCTCCGCCAGCTCCCTACCGGCCTGACTGAGCTCACCGCCCTCACGGAACGCCCACTTCTCCAAAAATTCCCGCTCCTGCTCAGCAGGCACGGCCCTGCATAAATCCACAATCAGCCCCCGCGCGCTGACATACACCGCCGGCACAAGCCAGTCATACCCACCCCATGAAAAGCGCGCGCTGACAGGAGCCTCCCGCCCCGGTCGGGTGCTCCGCCCGCTCTCGGACGGAAAACGTACCTCCCAGGGCGCGCCGCCCTCCTCCGCCTCTCCCGCGTCCGCTGGGTACTCCCGCTTCTTAAATTTTATCCGCGAGTAGTCAAACTCCGCCTGAAGCTCCTTTATATACTCAAATGGACGCTCCATCGGCTCTATCCCCAATCCACGCGCCACGGCCTCCATAGCGGCGGCCCGCTCAGGCTCCGGCTCGTCCTGTTCCTGCAAAAACGCCTCAAACTCCTCCTTGTTCCAGCCATGCGCCTGCTCTGCCGCGTCCGCTCCGCAGGTGAGCAGCAGGCGCAGAAAGTCCCCAAACGAGCGCGCCACCGGATGTACATAGTCCCCCGGCAGGTTCATCGGCGAGAGTGAGAAAACCATCTCCCCAAAGCCGCGTATAAAGCCGAAGCATATCCCGTCCACTCCCGTGGCAAACAGCGGCCGGAAGCCCCGCGGCGTGCAGAAATAACCGCAGTCTCCGTCGCTTTCCTCCAGTCCAAAGCAGGAGCAGTCAGCCCCTGTTTCCCTGAATTTTTCGTAAACGCTCATTCCTTTTCCTCCCCGCTCGCCGTATTCGCGTACCATTACCGGTATTTTAAACCTTTTTTGAGCGTTTTCAAGGTATTTTTGTCGAAAATCGTCGAAGCATCTTTTCAAAGCGGCCCCGTTATGGTAATATATGCTTGAAAAATTACTTAAAGGAGACGCGGACCGTGACCTTGCCTGAACGCTACAGCGAGGACATCCTCTTTTTCTTTGCCGGCCGGCCCGACGCCCTTGAGCTGTACGAAGCGCTTTTCGCGCTCATGGACGCGCGCTTTCCGGACTGCTCTGTCAAGGTTCAGAAAAGCCAGATAAGCTTTTACTCTCCGCGCCTGTTCGCCATGGTCTCGCTCCCGCGCCGCAAATCGGAGCTCGGCATCGTCCTCACACTCGGCCTTTCCCGCCGGCTGGACAGTCCCCGTGTTTCCGTCTCCACCGAGCCCTACCACGGCCGCTGGACCCACCATTTTCCCATAATGGACAAGTCTGGGCTGGACGCGGAGCTGCTTGAGCTCATCGCCGAGGCACTGACCTTCTCCCGCGAGAAAAGGAGATGCAAGAAATGAAAACCGCCATATGCTATTTTTCCGCCCACCACGGCAACACCCTCAAACTCGTCGAGGCCATAGCCGATGGAAACGATGCCGAGCTTATCGACGTTCGCTCCCGTGCCGCCGTGCGTCTGGAGCAGTATGACGCTGTCGGCTTTGCCTCCGGCATATACTACGGCAAATTTCATAACAGCGTCATAGGCTTTATGCGCCAGTACCTTCCCGAGGGCGCAGGCGTGTTCTTTATCAGCACATGCGGTCATATCTCAAAGCGCAATACCGCCGCCGTTGCCGCTGCCGCCGCGGAAAAGGGAGCGCACGTGCTCGGCAGCTTTTCCTGCCGCGGCTATGACACCTTCGGTCCCTTCCGTCTCGTCGGCGGCATAGCCCGCGGCCACCCCAACGCCCGCGACATCCAAAACGCCCGTGAATTTTATGCCTCGCTCGAAGCCTGATTCCCGTGTGCCCGAGCGTGTTTTTGCCTGTGAACACAGGCTCTCAGTTTTCTTTGAAAGGAGTCTGAGCGTATGCCAAATCAAATCCTGCGCAGGCTGAAATATCCCCTGCTGTGCCTGCCGCTCATTCTCGGCCTTATAGGCCTGCTAACCGCGGGCGAGAGCTTCGGCAACTCGCTTTACAGCGCCCTGAGCATGTATCTGCTGCAATATCAGAGCGCAGGCCCCAATTTCCTTACCAATCTCGCCCGCTGGACAGCTCCTCTTGCCACCATTTTAGGACTGCTGTCCTCCATTCCCTCCGTCTGCGAGCGCTTTCATAACTTCACCCGCTGGCGCGCCGGCAAGTCCGTCGCGGTGTACGGCCCCGAGCCGGAAAAGACCCTGCTGCTGGCCCAGCTCGGCCGCCGCGGCATAGCCGGCAAATCCGGCTTTGTGCGCGCTGGGCGCTATGTCCTGCTCGGCGGCGAGACGGAGAACTTTCTTTTCTGGGCCGAGCATCACAGGCAGCTTGAGTTTGTTCCCGTGTATCTGCGCTGCCACTGTCTGCCCTCCCAGTCGGTGTCCGACCCGATGCTGCGCCTGTTCTGCCCTGAGGAGACGGCCGCGCGCCTGTTCTGGTCCGAGCGCTGCCTTTATGAGCTGTCCTCCGGCTGCGGCCACCGTATGCGCATAGTCCTGCTTGGCTTCGGCCGTCTGGGCGAGGAGCTTCTCAATTTTGCCGTACTGGACAATATCTTCTCCCCCGAGCAGCATATAGAGTACCACGTTTTCGGCGGCTGCTCCGCCTTTACCGGCGCCCGCCCCCAGTTAGGAGAAACAGGCGACTCCGTAATAGCCCACTCCGAGCCCTGGTACGACAGCCTGCCTCTGCTCGAGGAGGCCCAGGCTGTTATCGTGCTTGAGCAGGAAAATCAGCTTGAGCTGCTGAAAAATCTCCTTCTGGCCCTGCGCCGCCAGGAGATAGACGTATTCGATGCCGGCGGCGGCGAGTGCGAGCTTCTCTCCGGCCGTGAGAGACTGCGCCTGTTCGCCTGGCGCGAGCGGGCCTTCAGCCCCAAGTACATATTTTCCGACGTAATGACCGAGCGGGCCAAACGCATAAACGCGCGCTTTGCCGCCCTGCGCTCAAAGACCGCCGAAACTCCGGAGTCCATGAAGGAGCAGTGGCAGGAGCTGGACACCTTTGCTCGCTACGCTCTCATAAGCCAGGCCGACTATCATGACATCCGCCTGAAAATGCTCGCGGTTATCGGCAAGCCTCCCGACCCTTCGGTTCTGTCTCCGGAGCTTCTTGACCAGCTCGCCCAGCTTGAACACCTGCGCCTTTGCCGGTATTATTACCTTAATAATTACCGCCCCGGCGTCCCCGAAAACGGCTCCCGCGAGGACCCACTGCACCGCGTAAGCGCGCTCCTTGTGTCCTACGACGCCCTCCCCGACGAGGAAAAGGACCTCCGCCGCGAAACCGTCCGCGTCCTGCTGGGCATAAAATAACTCTTCATCCCTACCTTCCCCACACCAAAAAATAAGCAACAACATATGCAACAAAAATAATTTTTAAAGCAAAGAAGGGATTTGCCGAACAACCGGCAGCTCCCTTTTTTGCTTTCGGCTTTAATATGCTTCTCTTCTGACGCAAGGCATTTCACCCCTGAAGGAACGAAACCCATGTTCCCGTCGCCTCCGCGGACCTCCCCCTGCTCCCGTAAAAAAGCAAAAGGGAATTGCCAAGGCCGGCAATTCCCTTTTGCTTTTCTCACAGTCTTGCCGCAACAGCCTCCAAAAACTCCACGCTGTTGACCTTGCGGGTCTCAAAGCCCTGTTCGGCCAGTGGGATGAGGTCCCCCGTCATCACGCCGCTTTGCAACGTGTCCAAGCAAGCCTTCTCAAGCCCTTCTCCGAATCTGACAAGCTCGCTTATCCCGTCCATCTCGCCGCGGCGGCGCAGCGCGCCGGTCCATGCGAAGATTGTCGCCATCGGATTGGTAGAGGTCTGCTCACCCTTGAGATAGCGGTAGTAATGCTTTGTCACCGTGCCGTGCGAGGCTTCAAACTCCATCGTTCCGTCTGGCGACACCAGCACTGAGGTCATCATCGCCAACGAGCCAAAGGCCGCGGCCACCATGTCGCTCATAACGTCGCCGTCGTAGTTTTTCAGCGCCCAGATAAATCCGCCCTCGCTTCTCACAACCCGCGCCACCGCGTCGTCAATAAGCGTGTAGAAATAAGTCAGCCCTAACTCCTCAAACTTCTCCCTGTAGCCGCTTTCGTACTCCTCGGCAAAAATGCGCTTAAACTCTCCGTCATATACCTTGGCAATCGTGTCCTTCGTGGAAAACCACAGGTCCTGCCTGCGCGTTATCGCGTACTCAAAGCACGAGCGGGCAAAGCTGCGTATGCTCGCGGCCCTGTTGTGCTGCGCCTGCCATACGGCGGGGCCGTCCACGCTCTGGACGTCCAGCGTTTTTTCCTCCCCGCCGGCGCCCCTGAAGCTCAGCGTCGCCGTGCCCGGCTCGTCCGTGGCAAGGTCAACAGCCTTGTATACGTCGCCGTAAGCGTGGCGGGCAATAGTAATGGGCTTTTTCCAGTTTTTCACCACTGGGTGGATACACGGCAGAACTATCGGCGCGCGAAAGGCCGTTCCGTCGAGTATCGCGCGTATCGTGCCGTTGGGCGAAGGCCACATTTTTTTAAGCTCGGGATACTCCTCCATCCGCTGGCGGTTCGGCGTTATCGTCGCGCACTTTACCGCCACTCCCAGCCGGCGCGTCGCCTCCGCGGCCTCGACGGTCACGCGGTCGTCCGTCGCGTTGCGGCTGAGCAGTCCCAGGTCGTAATACTCGGTTTTCAGCTCCACAAATGGTTCTATAAGCTTTTCCTTAATCATGCCCCACAGCACGCGGGTCATCTCGTCCCCGTCCATCTCAACAATCGGGGTCGTCATCTTTATCCTGCTCACGCCGCACCTCTCATTTCGCACGCTTGGCATAATAATTCATCAGGCATCCGTCGAGAATAATCTCCCTTTCCTGCTCTGTTAAGCCACGGATGTGCAAAAGAATTTCCGCCTCGCCGCTGTCCTTTTTCAGCACCCGCGCCGGAATGTCCTCCGCTCCGGAGGCCACGGCCTGACGTACCCCGGGCACAAAAATGCAGTCTCCGGCCTCATAGGGGAACTCGGTCCCCTCGTCTATCGTGAAGGGCAAAATGCCCCAGTTTATGCAGTTTGAGCGGTAGCGCTTGGTGGCAAAGGCATAGCAGACGTTTGCAAAGCCGCCGAGCACCTTCTGGCAGGAGGCCGCCTGCTCGCGCGCCGAGCCGTCGCCGGGCCGGTTGGCGAACACACAGGAGCCAAACTGAACGCTGTCCGCGCCCACGCCCGCACGCTCAAGCAGCGCGGCCAATTCCCCGCCCGGTTTTCCTGCCAGCCTCTCCGCCTCCTGCGCCGCCACTGCCTCTGCCCTGCCCACGTACTCCGGCTCGCGGCGCGAGAGCGTGAACTGCGCCAGCCGCAGGGGGTTGGAGCGGTAGGATGAGGTCTCACCCGATGGGATAAGCTCGTCGGTTGTCGTCACCTCATCACGCAGCACCGCGGCCAGCTCAACCAGCAGGTTTTCCGCCAGCGGCTGCATTTTCGGCCAGTCGGTGATGTTCGGCCCCAAAACAAGCTCCGTCTCCGTCTGGGGCCGCCCAAAGCCGTTGTAAACGCGCTTTTCGTACACCCCCGCGTCAAAGCGGTAGATACGGCGCTCGGTATCGTAGTCAATTTCGGTGGCGGGTGTAATCCGCCCACCGTTGGCCGCCGTGGCGGCAATGGAGCGCGCATCCATCAGGCACACCGCGGCAAACTGCCCCTCGCCAGGTTTGCTGCCCTCGCGGTTGGGGAAATTCCTCGTCGTGTGCCGCAGGCTCAGACCGTTGTGCGCCGGCACGTCTCCCGCACCAAAGCAGGGTCCGCAGAAGCTCGGCTTTATCACCGCACCGCACTCCAGAAGCTCCGCCGCACAGCCGTTTCGCGTCAGCTCCAGACTCACCGGCACACTCGTGGGGTAAACGTCCAGCGTGAACGCCCCGTTTCCGCAGCTTCCGCCGCGCAGGATGTCCGCCGCCTCGCTTATGTTGTCGAAAAGTCCGCCCGCGCAGCCGGCGATAACCCCCTGGTCGGCCCAGACACCGCCGTTTCTGACCTTGCAGCCGAGGTCAATTTCCGCCTTCGGCCAGCGGGAGTGCGCGTCGGCCTCAACCCTTGAGAGCAGCTCCGGCGCATTGTCTAAAAATTCCCGAACCGTGTAAGCGTTCGAGGGATGGAACGGCATGGCTATCATCGGCTCAAGGGCCGACAAATCCAGTTCTATGTACCTGTCATACCAGGCGAAATCGCCTGGGTGCAGCTCTGCAAACTCCCCGCCGCGCCCATGCGTCTCGTAAAACGTGCGCGTCTCCCCGTCCGTCTCCCATATCGAGGACAGACAGGTGGTCTCCGTGGTCATCACATCAATGCCGTTGCGGAAATCAATAGGCAACGAGGCAATGCCGGGGCCGGCAAATTCCAGCACGCAGTTGTTGACAAATCCGCTTTCAAATGTGGCCTTGACAAGCGCAATAGCCGCGTCGTGCGGTCCCACGCCGCGCTTCGGCGTGCCGGTGACGTGCACCAGCACCACCTTCGGGTACGGAGCGTCCCAAGTGTTTTTCAAAAGCTGCTTTGCCAGCTCCGGGCCGCCCTCTCCAACGGCCATTGTGCCCAGCGCGCCGTAGCGCGTGTGGGAGTCCGAGCCCAAAATCATTCGTCCGCAGCCGGCAAGCTGCTCACGGGCGTAGGAGTGGATGACGCTTTGATTGGCGGGCACGTAAATGCCGCCGTACTTCTTCGCCGCAGACAGGCCAAAAACGTGGTCGTCCTCGTTAATCGTGCCGCCGACGGCGCACAGCGAGTTGTGGCAGTTGGTCAGCGCATATGGAATCGGGAACTCCCTCATTCCCGAGCAGCGCGCCTGCTGGATTATACCGACATAGGTAATGTCGTGGCTTATCAGCGCATCAAAGCGTATCTTCAGGTTTTCGGGGTCGTCCGAGACGCTGTGCGCGTGCAGAATATCCCAAGCCATGGTACGCCTGCGGCCCTCGTCGGGCGCCACCGGCGCGGCGGCGCACAGCGCGCCGTTTGATAGAAATACTCCCTCGTCATGCAGAGTAATCATACCTTTGCCTCCTTGTCTCTGTCCGCCAGCGGAACATAAGGCACGCGCTTGCAGACGGTTTTGTATGCCGGACGGATAATGCGCGGGTCGTCGGCACAGCACTCTTCAATCCGGTGCGCGCACCAGCCGGGCATTCTCGCGCTGGCGAAAATGGCGGTGTAAAGCTCCGCGGGGATGTTCAAAAGCTTGTATACAAAGCCGGAGTAGAGGTCCACGTTGGCGCATATCGGCTTATCCAGGCCGCGTACTTCGGCGAACACCTCCGGAGCCAGACGCTCCACGGACTCAATGAGGTCGAGCTCCGCGCCCATGCCCTTCTTCTCCGCCAGCGCGCGGGAAAAGTGCTTGAGTATCTCCGCGCGCGGGTCGGACAGGGTGTAGACTGCGTGGCCCATGCCGTAGATAAGGCCCGTGCCGTCGCCTAATTCTTTTCGCAGAATTTTCGCTAAGCAGTCGCGCACCTGCCCGTCGTCGCGCCAGTTTTTCACGTTTTCCTTGATGCAATCCATCATCTCAACGACCTTGATGTTCGCGCCGCCGTGGCGGAAGCCCTTGAGCGCGCCGACCGCCGCGGCGATGGAGGCATAGAAGTCCGTGCCCGAGGAGGTCAGCACGCGGCAGGCAAAGGTGGAGTTGTTGCCGCCGCCGTGCTCGGCGTGAAGAATCATGCACAGGTCCAGCAGCTTGGCCTCGTCATCGTCAAACTTTGTGTCCTCACGCAGGGAGTACAGGAAGTTCTGCGCCACGCTCAAATCCGTGCGCGGGCGGTGGAGATACAGGCTCTGCTTATCGAAATAATGGCGCCTGGCCGAGTAGGAGTGCGCCACGATGGTCGGCGTGCGCGCAACCATGCGAAAGGATTTGAACAGCTCATTCTCCAGCGTCCTGTTCTCCGCCTCGCCGTCGTGCGAGTGCAGGGACAGTATACAGCTTGCCAGCTTGTTCATGATGTTCTTGTTCGGAGAGCGCAGAATCATGTCCTCAGAAAAATACACCGGAAGCTGGCTCCAGCGGGCCATGAGGTATTGAAATTCCTTGAGCTGCGCCTGCGTCGGCAGTTGGCCGAACAGCAGCAGGTACACCGTCTCCTCAAAGCCGAAACGGTCCTCCCTTATGCACTGAGTGATGAGATCCTCGATGCTTATTCCGCGGTAGAACAGCCTGCCGCGCCTCGGAACCTTCTCTCCGCCTACCAGGTCATAGCCGTCAACGTCGCCGATGGAGGTGACTCCGGCGATTACACCGGTGCCGTTTGGGTAGCGCAGTCCGCGCATTACATCGCTGTCGCACCGCCCCGAGGGGAACAGTCCGCTCTCGCGGATAAAGTCCTCCGAGCCGCTGACAAAGGACAGCGAGGAGCTGATAAGCTTCTTATGCCGGAGCATACGGTTGAGATCTCGATCAACTTTGTAAGACATTCAGGATAACCGCCTTTAAGAATAATTTGTCGCTGTTTTGCAGCCAAGCAGTTGGATTATTGCATAATTCGACGTACACATATGCACGTCCGAAAATAAGCGCAGCAACCACTTTTCGCCTATTATACTTGATTTTCAACCATTTTTCAATCCCCCAGCCCCAATCTCCCCGCCAAACTCCACATCACTTTAATGAGCAAAATTAACATTTCCGACAAACACGACTGCAAAACAACGACCCCCTCCGCAGGTAAATCTCCTGAAAAACGTCAAAAAACCTTGTATTTGGAAGCTGCAAGCTTTGTAGAGTTTCACGAGCAAAACGCCGCTGTTTCAACATCAAATCGTTTTTTCAGGACATATGCCTGAAAAAAACGCTGCTTTTCATCGCATCTGCTTCTCGCCATACTTTCAAGAATTTCCAATTTTATTATAGCGCGCCCAAAATGCCAGAGCAAAAATTTTTATGGAGACAATGCAGCAGCAAAAAACAGGCCATACCGCTGTCGGCGGTATGGCCTGTAAACTGTTGAACAAGCTTAGCGAAAGCACTTTGAAAAACGGGCTCACCGCTCCTGCCTTGTCCTGTCGCAGGATGCCCTTATCCTTCCTTTATCGCAGCCTGCGCCGCGGCCAGCCTGGCTATAGGCACACGGAACGGAGAGCAGGAGACATAATCCAAGCCAATCTTGTGGCAGAACTCAACGCTGGACGGGTCGCCGCCGTGCTCGCCGCAGATGCCGACGTGCAGGTGGGCGTTGGCGGAACGGCCCCAGCGGGTCGCATTGGCGATAAGACGGCCCACGCCGTGTTGGTCGAGCTTGGCGAAGGGGTCGTTCTCGTAAATCTTCTTGTCGTAGTAGGCATCCAGGAACTTGCCCGCGTCGTCGCGGCTGAAGCCGAAGGTCATCTGCGTCAGGTCATTCGAGCCGAAGGAGAAGAAGTCGGCCAGCGGAGAAATCTCGTCCGCGGTCATGGCCGCGCGCGGAATCTCAATCATGGTGCCAACCTTGTACTTCAGGGAGGAACCCGCCTCGCGGATGAGCTCGTCCGCAGTGTTCGTCACCAGACTCTTGACAAAGGCAAATTCCTTCACCTCGCCCACCAGGGGAATCATGATTTCAGGCACCAGGTTCCACTCGGGATGCCGGGCCTGGACGTTCAGCGCGGCCTTGATGACGGCGCGGGTCTGCATGACGGCAATCTCCGGATACGTGACGGCCAGACGGCAGCCGCGGTGGCCCATCATGGGGTTG
>CATJWG010000133.1 GCA_949744165.1 uncultured Eubacteriales bacterium
ATATAAGAAGATAATTTGAGCAAGATAAGATACAGAGGGCTATGGGCGCATAACAATAGCAATATTTTTAAAATGCTTCCAAGATAGACACTGGCCGCAACAGCTGCAATAAGCCGCGTATTCACGTTCCAATGTGCCTCCGCATTGAGGACAAACAGGGAAAGAAGGTGTTCCAGACATTGATGGAAAAATATCAATTTCCACAACAGGTTTAGGAATGCGGAAAGAGAGCTCGCCAAGTTCTACACCTAAAAGACTGTTGGGTGATTTGTGGAAGCCAATGCAGATTTGCTCAAAAACCTTGAGTGAAGGATGGGACCTGCGGCAGACAATGTTGGAAAAATGCTTGGAACTGCAATCACAACGTTCGGCGGCCCGCTCATAGCCGAGATGCTCAGCATCGCATATTTGGAGCAGGGAGGTAGATAAATTGTCTAAAAACATCAGAGACCCACACTTTCTGTCATAAGATGTTTTTAGCGTAAATGCAATATTGTTCCATCTCAAGGAAGGATACGTCCCTGTTTTTCCGTACGCGGTATAAGCAACGCATGTTGTGTATACCGCTTTGGGAGACACACAGTAAAAGGCTGTGTTACCACTTCTGGCAAGGTCGTTCTACATGCTAAATATAACAATGCAAATGATAGGATATAAAGTTTTTGTTGAATTTTATCGCAAATGAGGTATAATAGCTATAATGCTTATGCTTCAAGCTGTATTCACATTAATTTTGGAGGTAAAAATACATGTGTGAAGTTACCAAAGATACTATAATTTCTGACATCATGATGAACGCACCGGAAGCCGCTCCGTTGTTTCAGGAAATTGGCATGCACTGCATGGGGTGCGCACTGGCTACCGGCGAGAGTGTTGAGCAGGCATGCGCCGCTCATGGTGTGAATGCCGATGAGTTTCTGGCAAAACTCAATGCTTTTCTGGCAAAGCTCTAATGTGTTTGGAAAATTGGCGGAGGCTAACCTCCGCCAATTTTTTTGGAGGTAGTGTAAATGCTTTTATCAAAACGACTGCAAAAAATTACCGATTATATACAGCCTAACAGCCGCGTAGCGGACATTGGAACCGACCATGGATATATACCTGTTTGGCTTGTGAAGAACGGCATATGCTCGAGCGTAATTGCCTCAGACATACGACCAGAGCCACTTAAAAGGGCACTGGTGAATGCTGAAAGGAACGGGGTCTCAGACAAAATAAGCTTTCGTCTTTGTCCGGGGCTTGAGAAGTTTGCGTCGGATGAGCTGGATACGATCATAATAGCGGGTATGGGAGGAGAGGCAATAATTGAAATACTTTCCGCCGCACCGTGGACAAGGGAAAAAAATTTGATTCTCCAACCGCAGTCAAAGATACCAGAGCTCAGGCTGTGGCTCAACGACAATGGCTATAATGTGAACGAGGCATCACTTGTGGCCGACATGGGAAGAATATATGTCGTTTGGAGCTGTGCGGCCGGCGGCGGGCGCGATCTTCTGTAACATGAGCTTTACGTTGACAGTACGCTTATACAAAAGGGAGACGAGTTGTTGGGGGGGTACATAGATGCAGCAGTGAAAAAGCTCCGCCATAAGGTTCATGGAATGAAAAAAGCGTCATGCGCAGATTTACAGGAAATAGAACGAGTTACATTGGCAATAGACGGATTGCTGAAAATGAAGGAGGAGTGGCAAAATGCCTAAGGTAAAAGAGATACGAGATTTTTTCAATGAAAAGGCCCCGTTTTACATGAAACTAAGCTTTGACAATGTCGGACTGCTTGTCGGATTCTGCAAAAATGAGGTTACAAAGGTGCTCACAGCGCTTGACATATGCGATGAGGTTATCGATGAGGCCATAGACTTTGGTGCACAGCTTATTGTATCGCACCACCCGCTGATATTCGATGCGATAAAGAGCGTGACGGACGACGACACAAAAGGGAAAAAGATAATCCGTATGCTGACCAATGGCATATCCGCGATATGCCTGCACACAAACCTTGATACTGCTGACAATGGGGTGAATGATACGCTCATGGCTGCGCTCGGTGCTCACGTTACGGGACTACTTGACCCGCACGGCGCTCATCCTGACGGGAGGCCATACGGAATAAGCAGACTTGGTGAACTCGATGAACCGGTGGATTTTTTTTATTTTCTAAAAACAACAAAAACAAATCTGCACAGCAATGGGCTGCGCTATCATTATGCCGGAAAGCCGGTACATAAAATAGCCTGCTGCGGCGGCTCTGGTGGCAGCGATATATATAAGGCGTATGTTGCAGGCTGTGACACCTTTGTTACGGCAGACTTGAAATATGATCCCTTCCTCGCTGCAAAGGAGTTCAAACTTAATTTGATAGACGCTGACCATTTCTGTACCGAAAATGTGGTTGTGCCTGTGATTACGAGTATGCTGTGCGAGAAATATCCGTCGCTTGAGGTAAGAGTATCACAAGTCCACACGCAAACTGCACAGTTTTTCTGACAGCATGGCAAAAGCCGTTGCTTTTGCCATGTGTCTGCTAAAAATTGAATATACCGCCTTCGATGGACATAGACATGTACTAACAAGCCTTGGATTATCGGAGGAGAAGTATAATGAACACATCAAGCATATATCAGGATATAGCGGCACGCACGGGCGGAGATATATATATTGGCGTGGTGGGACCTGTCAGAACCGGCAAATCCACCTTTATCAAACGCTTTATGGAGACGCTGGTTTTGCCGAGGATAGACAACGTGTACATGAAGGAGAGAGCAAGGGATGAGCTGCCGCAAAGCGGTTCTGGCCGTACCATAATGACCGCTGAGCCTAAATTCGTTCCAGAGGAGGCTGTGGGGCTCGAACTGGAGAGTGGAGTTGGATGCTCTGTCCGGCTTGTAGATTGCGTTGGTTACATGGTAAACGGTGCAGCTGGACAGACCGAGGACGGAGTTGAAAGAATGGTAATGACCCCTTGGTGCGAGACGGAGATACCAATGACACAGGCAGCTGAAGAGGGAACACGCAGGGTTATTGCCGAGCACTCGTCCATAGGAATCCTTGTCACAACTGACGGCTCGGTGTGCGGTATACCGCGAGAGGATTATGAAGAAGCCGAAAGGCGGGTGGCAAACGAGCTCAAAAACGTCGGCAAGCCCTTTGTAATACTTCTCAACTGTGCGTATCCCGACAGCGACAGCGCAAGGGAACTGTCTGAATCACTCACACAGGAGTACGGTGTGAAATGCCTTCCTGTGAACTGTCTTGACATAGACGAAAACGGTGTGGCCGAAATATTAAAAAGTGTTTTGTATGAGTTCCCAATAAGCCGCTTCAGCGTCTATATGCCCTCGTGGACAGATGCCCTCGGCATGGACAATCAGATAAAAAGGACACTGTATGACTCGATAGCACAGTCTGTGGAGCATGTACACTGCTTGCGCGACGTTGCTTCCATGTTCGAGCTGATGCAGGACAATGAGCTTGTGGAAAAGTCTGCTCTTGGTGAGATGCAGCTTGGCAGTGGAGAAGTGAGCATAGTAATAACCATGCCACAAAGCTTGTACTATAAGACAATAAGCGAGGAATCTGGTTTTGAAATTAAAGATGATGGAGATTTGATGCAGCTTCTGCACTCCATGAGCGGACTGAAAAGCGAATATGAGCGTGTACACAAAGCTCTTGAATCTGTACGTGCGACGGGCTATGGTATTGTTATGCCTGCACCAGAAGAAATGAGACTTGAGGAACCAGAGATTGTAAGGCAGGGAAGTCGATATGGTGTACGGCTCAAGGCCAGCGCACCGTCAATACATATGATGATGGCAAATATTGAGACAGAGGTCTCGCCGGCCCTTGGTGGGGAAAAGGCATCAGATGAAATACTAAATTTTCTGCTTCAGGGATTTGACGGGGATATAGGACGTATCTGGGAGTCGAACATTTTCGGGAAATCTCTTTACGATATTGCCGGAGAAAGCGTTACAACGAAGATACAGAGTCTTCCTCCGGAAACTCAGGCAAAATTCCAGCAAACCTTACAACGGATAATCAACGAAGGAAGCGGAGGCCTAATTTGTATAATCCTCTAATTATAAAATTGTTTAATTTTATAATTAGATTGTAATAAAGCTTGCCCGCAGCTCATATTTTCAATTTGAAAGGAGCGTGCGGGCTATGCTTTATGTTATGAATTTGAAAAAATTTCGACTTACGCTGATAGCGGTATTGCTTTTTGTGGCATTAACTGCGATAATTACACAAAGGATACAATTTGAGGCTGAGTCCTTGGAGACAATGAACCAGATTGACGATAACTGTGTGCTCATTATAGATGCCGGCCATGGAGGCCTTGACGGAGGAGCGTCCTCGTCTGACGGAATGCTTGAGAGTACTGTCAATCTTGCGGTGGCGAAGAAGCTGGAATTTTTATCGCAGTTTTTTGGATTTCGAACTGTCATGACACGGACGGACGACGAGCTTGATTATCCCGAGGGTGCAGTTACTGTGCGCGAGAAAAAGAACTGGGATCAAAAGACACGTGCGGAACTGATAGCATCTGTCCCCAACGCAGTGCTTATAAGCATACACCAGAATATCTATCCTGACCCCCGTCCATATGGTTCACAGGTGCTATATGGTGCAGCTCAGGGTAGTCATGAGCTTGGAGAGCTAACACATAACCTGCTCATAGAAACACTCAACCCTGAAAACAGGCGTGTCGTTGAGCCTATATCAGATAAAATTTATCTTATGCGAAAGGCGCAGTGTCCGGCCATTCTGGTCGAGTGCGGTTTCATGTCAAACCCACAGGAGAGCAAACTTCTTGCAGACGACAGATATCGAACAAAGTTGGCAATAGTTCTGCTTGCATCATATATGGGCTATATGCAGAACACAGAGTATACGACTTAAGCCTCCGGAGGTACAAATGAGAGAAAAAACTAAATTTTACTGCACACAGTGCGGAAATGAAACCGGCAAATGGTTTGGGCGCTGCCCCTCCTGCGGAACGTGGAACACCATTGAGGAGGCCCCTGTCATGCCGTCCGGTAAGTCGGGCTTAGCTCGTGCGTCGTCTGTTCGTATGGGTAGGGCACGACCTATAAACGAGATAGACATGCAGGAAGAACTGCGTTTTTCCACAGGCATCGGTGAATTGGACAGGGTGCTTGGAGGCGGCGCTGTGCGTGGTTCTATGGTGCTTGTAGGCGGTTCGCCCGGCATCGGAAAATCAACGCTGTTGCTTCAAATATGCGGGCGTTTAAGCTGCGACAGGATTTTATATGTTACAGGTGAGGAAAGCCAAAAACAGCTTAAAATGCGCGCTCAGAGGCTGAACGTTAGCTGCAACAATCTTTTTGTTCTTGCTGAAACTAACCTCGACCAGATAATTGCCAGTATTGAGGAAATTAAGCCCGATGTGGTTATAATCGATTCTGTGCAGACGATATATAACGGTGATCTGAGCTCCGGCCCCGGAAGTGTATCGCAGGTTAAGGACTGTACAATGGCCATAATGCAAACCGCTAAGGTACAAGGCTTTACTTGCTTTATTGTCGGCCATGTAAACAAGGAGGGGGCTATTGCCGGTCCTAAGGTTTTGGAGCACATGGTTGACTGTGTGCTGTACTTTGAAGGTGAGCAGTCGCTGAATTTCCGAATTATAAGAGCTGCAAAAAATCGTTTCGGCTCTACAAATGAAATCGGTGTATTTGAGATGGTTGATACCGGACTTAAAGAGGTCCCTAATCCCTCCGAGATGATGCTCTCAGGCCGTCCGGTGAACTGCCCAGGCACCTGTGTCACATGCGTAATGGAGGGCACACGACCGATTTTAGCGGAGATACAGGCACTTGTGACTCCGTCAGGTTTTGGCGGCGCCAGAAGAAACGCCAACGGCATAGATTTTAACCGCTCAATGCTGCTGCTTGCTGTACTGGAAAAGCGGGGAGCAATGTCCGTTGCAGGAAAGGACGCATATATAAACGTTATAGGAGGGCTTGAATTGGATGAGCCAGCGGCGGATTTGGCAACAGTTTTGGCAATAGCCTCAAGCGCACGTGACAGTGTCATTGGATTTGATACGGCTGCTGTGGGCGAGGTCGGCCTGACAGGAGAAGTAAGATCCGTAAACTGCCTCAACCAGCGTTTGGCGGAAATCGCGCGTCTTGGATTTAAGAAATGTGTTATTCCATCACATGTACAGGGAGAGATAACACCGCCAAAGGGACTTGAGTTGATATCCGTACGAAATATACGTGAGGCTATCAAGGCGGTTATGGTGATATGAAAAACATTGTGATAATAGGAGAGAGATATAGAAAACGTCTTGAAAAACCTCTCAAAGAATTGGGAATAGAAATTTTATGGATGTGTGACAACCCGTATCTTGATCCGCGACTTGCTGGACACGCCGATCTGTCAGCAATAAGACTTGGAAAAAAGATTGTTGTTAGCAGGCATATCGCAGAGAACCCCCTATATGTTAATTTATTAACATATAGGGGGTATGAAGTTTGTTCTATGTATACAGTTCATGGCAAGGCATATCCTGAGGATGCGCATTTGTGCGCCTGTATTACCGGTGAGTATCTTATACATAATCTGCGCTGTACCGACCCTGAAGTTCTAAAGAATTTTAATGGTGAAATAATACATGTCAATCAAGGTTACACAAAATGCTCCTGTTGTGTAATTGATAGCAACGCTCTTATTAGTGCAGACAGCGGAATTGAACGTATGATACACAGATATGATATTGAAATGCTGAAAATAAATCATGGTAGCATTGTATTGGATGGTTTTGACTACGGCTTTATAGGTGGTGCGTCAATCGTGCTTGATGATGTTGTGCTGTTTACCGGAGAGCTTGCTGATAAGCGTGACAAATTGTGTGTGGAAGAGTTTGTACGCAGTCGCGGTAAGTATCCTGTTTATCTCAGCCATGGACCTGCATTTGATATCGGAGGCGCTGTTGTGCTTTGATGAAAACTATTAGTCTGTATAATTGAACAAAAACTTTATTTTGTTCAATTATGAAACATGATTATTTTTACCCCCCTTCAAAGGACAATCGTCAGTGTCC
>CATJWG010000134.1 GCA_949744165.1 uncultured Eubacteriales bacterium
ATTTTCAGATTCTTGTCCACCCACAGCGTGTTGAGCGTTGTTGCGTCAAAGCCTGTCAGGAACATATTCACTACGATGAGCAAATCCAGTTCCTTGTTTTTCATACGGAGCGAAATATCCTTATAGTAGTTCTGGAACTTATCGCTGGATGTATCATAGTTCGTATGGAACACTGCATGGAAATAGACAAAACCCTGTTTGACGCCTTCAACGGCTTTGAGCTCGACGACCTGTCCTTTCTCAACGAAACGGACCGGCATTACGAGCACTCAGAGCTGTCGGAGGCGTCTTTGCATAAGCGGATGCCGGAACAGGGTGAGAGCATAGAGGACACTATTCTCAGGCAGCTCGAAAATGAAACGCTCTGCCTCGCAATAGACGCTTTGCCCGAAATACAGCGACGCAGGCTGACGATGTATTATTTTGGAGAGCTTACATACGAACAGATTGCAGAAATGGAGGGCTGTACAAAAAGAGCGGTAAAGTTCAGCGTGGATATCGCTATAGAAAACTGAAAAAATTTTTTGACTTTTAAACTACACTTTTAGCCTATAAGTGAGGAAACAGGTGAAGGGTCGCAAAAGCCTTTCACCTGTTTCCCGTTTTTTGCGTCGAATGGGTCGGAACCTTGAAAACCGCATACGCATTCATCAGGCACATTCCCATTTCCGCGAGCCAACACAGCCGCCGCGCCATAACGCGCCGGAGCCGGACAGCAGGACGCCACTTACTCTTTGTTTTCGGTCCTCGGCCTTGTCCGTTTCCTCATATCGGGTCATTCCATCTCAACGATATCACATCGCGCGATCTCGACGAGTATTACGCCCGCCTGCTAAGTACCCCAGCAGTAAAGCTCATCGGACACAAAGGTGAAGAAAAGACCGTTTCATACAGCGTTATAGAGAAGATAAGCAGTCTTCTCAGGGCCGCTTTCTCTCAGGCAGTAAAATGGGGTTATATCTCCGCAAATCCAGCATTATCATCCAGTCCCCCAAAAGCGCCGATGAAAAGACGTGAGGTATGGACGCCGCAGCAGGCAAAGTCAGCGATAGACTCCTGTCAAAACTTCAATCTCAAAGTCTGTATGCTTCTTGCAATAGGCTGTTCCATGCGGGTGGGAGAAATACTTGGGCTGCAATGGTCATCAGTACACATTACAGACGAAAGCATTAAAAAGGATTGTTCAACTCTTGAGGTCAAACAGGAGCTAAAACGCTGTGACAAGAATACACTCGTCATCCTCGAGAGCAAAAAGCGTTCAAACGTCTACTTCACATTCCCCGAGACAAAGCAGAACTGCCGTACTTCCCTTGTTCTGAAGGCTCCCAAGACAAGCACCAGCCTGCGCAGTATATATATACCCCGGACTGTAGCCTGCGCTCTGTCTGAGCTTCGAGCAAATCAGGTGCTTGAGAAAAACCGCCTGCATGGAATGTATCAGGACTTTGATATGGTTATTGCTCAGCCTGACGGAAGGCCCACAGAAGAACGGCTTATCGCAAAATATCTGAAAGCTCTTATAAAGAGCTCAAACCTTCCTGAAGTGGTATTTCATTCTCTCAGGCATTTAAGCACCTCCATGAAGCTACAATTAAGCGGAGGTGATATCAAAGCGGTGCAGGGCGATACCGGACACGCGCAGGCATCTATGGTAACAAATGTGTATGCGCATACCTTCGATGAAAATCGCAGAAAAATCGCCTGCAAAATGGAAAACGAATTTTTTGAAAAGAAGTGTGGCACACAATCGGAGGTAAGTCCTGAGCAAAGCCAAATTCTATCTTTGCTGAATGCAAATCCAGAACTAAATTCGCTGATTGCAATAATGGCAAGAAAAAACGCCTGATTACCACCTGATGCCAAGCGGTCACAGGCAGTACAGACGCACAAGAAACACATGGTGTTAGAGATTTGTTAGAGAACAGAGCAAAATTTGACCTGCGGGCAAAAAGTCTAAAAAAGCAAAAACCCCGAAGTCATTGAAACTTCGAGGTTTTACTGGAGCTGCTGGGCAGATTCGAACTGCCGACCTCATCCTTACCAATGGGAGCGGGGCCGTGTTTTATCGTTTTTTAACGTTTTGCAACGTAGCGCAGTGCAAGTATTTCAGGGTTTTACTTTGTCGTATCGTTTTGTATCCCATGGCATCATTTCGTAACTTGGGTCGCCAAATGGTCGCCACAAAGAAAGACGGAAACGCCGCCGACAATCCCGGCGGCGCTATCCGCTATTCTGTTACCAGATAAGTATGGCCTGAGGCTAGACCAATTCCATAGCTGCCAACGGCACACCGCAGGAAGCCCCCAGCATCACAAATCCTCCACCGTGATTTTGAAATAGATTGTCCCTGTGTATACTCCCCTGACGCCTCCCGGTTCAAGGTTTATCTTGGCAATAATGTAGCCGTAACTTTCCGGCTCCACGCTCCCATCCAAGAATGTTGCCACCAAAGTTTTGTCAGTAGAGTTAATTTCCTCTCGGACACCAAAATCAGGGTTTGGCGTTCTGATAAGATAGCCCTTCGCTTTGTACTGCGGATATTCAGTATGGGCGAGCTCAAACAGGTCGTTATCATCCAGCGTTTTTTCTGCATCCAGGTATACGGCAACACGTTTCCCACTCCCGATTGACACATTTTGCGCCGAGATCACCATATACTCATCCGTCATTGTATCATATAGGGCAGGGATATTTATTTCGTAGGAGTAGGGCGGCGTTTCAGATGCCCCGTCACTTGGAGGATCCGGGAGCCCTGATCCCCAGAAAGCCCCAGACACTGTCGTTTGTCCCGTCGTTTCTGCTGCTGTTGCCACCGCCGAGGGGCCTACCGCCAACATAAGCGCAACAAGTGCAAAAATGATGATTTTCTTTTTCATGTACTGTCCCCCTTTCATACGATTTCAAGAGTGATGTCCACGTCGGCACCGTTCATAGCCTCATAACCTTCCAGAGAATAGCAGGTATACCGCAAGACGGCGTTTTCGTAGATCCCCGCTTGTGGGATGAGGGAAAGGGCCGCC
>CATJWG010000135.1 GCA_949744165.1 uncultured Eubacteriales bacterium
CTCTGAAAAATTTCTTCCCCATTATCACTGTATAAAAGTATAGCATATTTTTGTTAAATATTCAAATACTTTTTTATTGATTTTTTTACTAAATCAGGCTATTATCTACAGGTAAAGTGCGTTAGTTTTGTGCAACAAGTAGCAAACGTATCATACGTTTAGTGCCTTTTTAGCAAAGTCAAAGCGCGCATTACTACTACTGTTTAAGGAGTGTGTAAACATGGAAAACCTTTTTTGGATTGGCTTTGTCGGCGCATTAATTGCACTTGTTTTTGCCTGTCTGCAAACTAAGAAGGTAATGAAGGCCTCTGAGGGCGACGCAAAAATGATAAAAATAGCCGCGTCCATCCGCCAGGGCGCCGGCGCTTATCTCAAGCGCCAGTACACCACAGTGGCAAAAGTCTTTGTCGTCGTATTTGTCATACTGCTGATAATAGCCTTTGCCTCTGGCGGTCAGATGCTCTCGCGCGTGACCCCCTTCGCTTTCCTCACCGGAGGAATCTGGTCCATGCTCGCGGGCTTTGTCGGCATGAAAATTGCCACGGCCTCCAATGCGAGGACTGCCAACGCCGCCCGCGAAAGTCTTAACCATGGGCTTAACGTCGCTTTCTCCTCCGGATCCGTCATGGGCTTCACCGTTGTCGGCCTTGGTATGCTGGACATAACGCTGTGGTTTTTCGGCCTTAAGTACATAGGAGGCATGGATGCCGATGCACTTGCCAACGTAATGGTTATGAACGGCATGGGCGCATCCTTTATGGCTCTGTTCGCCCGCGTGGGCGGCGGCATCTACACTAAGGCCGCTGACGTAGGCGCCGACCTCGTCGGCAAGGTAGAGGCTGGCATTCCCGAGGACGACCCGCGCAACCCCGCGACCATAGCTGACAATGTCGGAGACAACGTCGGCGACGTGGCCGGCATGGGTGCGGACCTGTACGAGTCCTATGTTGGCTCCATTCTCGCATCCTTTGCACTTTCCGCTGCGGCCGGTTACGGCTGGTCCGGAATGCTGCTGCCTCTGGCGCTGGCCGTGTGCGGCATCGTCTGTTCGCTTATCGGTTGTTTCCTGGTCAAAACGAAGGAGAATGCCACACAGCTTTCCCTGCTAAAGAGCCTGCGTACCGGCACCTACACTGCCGCCGTGCTCTCGGCAATTGTGGCCGCTCCTCTGACTTACGCGATTTTAGGCACCGGCAAAAATTGCTGGGGCGTTTACGTGTCCATTCTCTGCGGCCTCATCGGCGGCTGCGCGATTGGGTACTTCACTGAATACTACACCTCTGACAATTACAAGCCTACCCAGAAGCTTGCGGCTGCGTCTGAAACAGGTTCGGCCACGATAATCATCGGCGGCATCTCTTTGGGGCTGAAGTCCACTATGACATCTATTCTGATTGTGGCCGCAGCGGTTATCATCAGCTTCTTCGCCTCCGGCGGCAGCGTTTCCTTCAACCAGGGCCTGTACGGTATCGGTATCTCCGCTGTCGGTATGCTATCCACGCTGGGCATCACTCTGGCAACCGACGCTTACGGTCCCGTAGCTGACAACGCCGGCGGCATAGCTGAGATGTCCGGACTGCCCGAGGAGGTACGCGAACGCACCGACGCGCTTGACTCCCTTGGCAATACTACCGCCGCCACCGGCAAGGGCTTTGCCATTGGCTCAGCATCTCTGACCTCACTGGCTCTGCTGGTATCCTATGTTAATATTGTTGATGCAAAAACCGCGCTCCCCATTGACCTGAGCATCACCAATCCAACCCTGCTCGTCGGCGTATTTATAGGCGCGATGCTCACATTTGTGTTCTCTGCGCTGACCATGAGCGCGGTGCAGACCGCGGCTCAGTCCGTCGTTGTTGAGGTCCGCCGCCAGTTCCGCGAAATAAAGGGCATAATGGCCGGAGAAGCTGACCCTGATTATTCCGCCTGCGTAGACCTTTGCACTAAGGGCGCGCTGCACGAGATGGTCTCTCCCGCGCTTATTGCTATTGTTGTTCCCATCGCCACCGGCGTAATTCTCGGCTGCTCGGGCGTTGTGGGCCTGTTGGCGGGTGTTTCCGTCACCGGCTTTGCCATGGCTGTATTTATGTCCAACGCCGGCGGAGCTTGGGATAACGCTAAAAAGTACATCGAGCGCGGCAACCACGGCGGAAAGGGCAGCGAGCAGCACAAGGCCGCAGTCGTAGGCGATACTGTAGGCGACCCCTTCAAGGATACCTCCGGTCCGAGCCTGAACATCCTGATAAAGCTGTGCTCAACCGTGTCTATCGTTTTCTCTGGTCTTATCGTTGCGTTTCATATTCTGTGAGCTTTATCAAATCTCATTCCACAAAAAGATACCCAAAAAGGTCTCTAATGATGACAAAGTAATTGTGTTGCAGTGGAATACTTACCAGCATGTGAATATGGTCATGGCGGGCTTCAGATTCAATAATCTCAACATTCTTTTGCTTGCATAACGCTCCAAGTATTACTCCTATATCTGCTTTTATTTTGCCGTATATCTCTTTTCGCCGGTATTTTGGTGCAAAGACTATATGATACTGGCACATAAACTTGGGATGTAATAAACTTTGTATGTTGTTCATGACAAAACCTCCTTTTGTTTTTTGCAGCCGGCAAACCCTCGTATAGTTTAACAAAATGAGTTTTATCCTCACCTCCGGCTTAGCCGGTGAGGATTTGTCACTGCATCAAAAGAGGACACGATATAACATCGTGTCCTCTTTTGATATTCTGTTTTGTCACCTCAGCGGGTTCTCGCAGTGACTGCCTGTATTTTTGACGTGTTCTTTATCCGACACAAATAAAATGCGCGTATTTTTTACTGTCCTTTACGCAGCCGTGTCCGCAGTTTTGAGCATTTTTTCTATAGAAATACCGTATCCGCGAGTCGGGTCATTCACCAGAACATGGGTAACGGCTCCGATTATCTTACCGTTCTGGATAATCGGGCTGCCAGACATACCCTGCACTATTCCTCCGGTGGCTTCCAGAAGCTCGGGGTCTGTGACCTCTATCATCACGCTGCGGCTGTCCTGTGTGTTCCGGTATACACGGCAGATTTCAATGTCATACTCCTTGACATCGCTGCCAACGATATTGGACAGTATGCTCGCCTGCCCGAGCACTATCTCGCTCTCCGCGGCTATGGGCAGCTCCTCACCCTGCACGCCTTGCTCAAGCGAGCCAAAAACGCCGCAATCTGTGTTGAGCACTATAGTTCCTAAAATATTCTCTCCGTCAACCTTTCCGCACAGCTCACCCGGCGTACCGCCCGTACCCTTGACCACGTCAACCACCTCCGCAGCCATTATATCGCCGCGGTGTACAGGCATAAGCTCACCCGTGTCCGCATCGTTTATTCCATGTCCAAGCGCACCATAGCTTTCGCTCGCAGGATCATAATATGTCAGCGTACCTATGCCTGACACTCCGTCTCGCAGCCACAGGCCAAGCTGATAGCTTCCGTCGGCATTTTTTGCCGGAGTAACATTGAAACACACCGTTTTTCCCTGCCTCTGTACCGTCACCTCAACACTGCCGCCGTCAAGCTGCGACGCCGCAGTCAGAAAGTCCCCCGCGCTGCCTATCTCCCTGCCGCCGACGGAGGTTATTACATCTCCGGGCATGAGTCCCGCATCGAGCGCAGGCTGCATACTGCCTTCACCTGTGTCCACCTGCGACAGTCCCACAATCATCACTCCGTCGAGCTTGAGCTCAATCCCTACTGTGCTGCCAAGCGGCACAAGCGTTTCCGGTGTGCTTGCCGATGCGTAAGCCGCCGGGCACAGCCATAAAAGCGCCACCAGCAGCAGCGTAAGCACCCGCCGCGGCGTTTGTCTCAATCCTTTCATACTCCCATTTCCCCTCATTTTTTCAGTTGCAACGCAAAAACGTCCTATTTCATTATGCCTTTATTGCTCTGAAAAACTCGCTGAAAATCTTTTCAGAGAATCGAAAAAGTGGTTTTGACCGTTTCCCCTGACGGAACAATAACTCACAATATTATCCTGATGACACTACTTACAACAGGACTTCAATCAAACAATCCGTTCTCTTGCACGGGAGAGCGGATTTTTTCATTCCTTTTTCCCCTTTTTCCCTCATATAATATCATGAAAGGGGAAATGTTTATTGAAGGTTTTACGATATGGAAGCCGCGGACCACAGGTTCAGCTTCTACAGCTTGCACTGCGACGCGCAGGCTATGACCCCGGCAGCACAGATGGAATTTTCGGTGCGCGCACTCAAAAAGCACTGCTTTCTTTCCAGTCCTCGCACAGGCTAAACGCCGACGGCGTTGCAGGGGTCCGCACACACACGGCGCTGTATCCATGGTACGCAGGCTATGCAGTACATACGCTGCGCCGCGGCGACACACTTTATAAGCTTGCATCCGCCTATGGCAGCAGTGTGCGCGCAATCGAGACGGCCAATCCAGGCATTGACCCAATGGCCCTGCGTATCGGCTCTGCGCTGATTGTGCCCTTCAGCTTTCCAGTTGTACCTACAGATATAGATTATTGCTCATCGCTGATAAGCTTTTGCTGCCGGGGGCTTGCCGCGCGCTATCCGTTTATAAATCTCGGCGAAATGGGCAAAAGCGTCATGGGTCGGCCACTCTATACTCTTACCCTTGGCTGCGGCGATAACCGCGTTCTCTACAACGCCTCTCACCATGCCAACGAGTGGATTACAACCCCTGTACTGCTGCGCTACTGTGAGGAACTATCCTACGCCTACGCCTTCGGTGGTGAAATTTACGGCACTCCTGCTTCCGGACTGCTGAGCCTGACTCGGCTTAGTCTGGTTCCAGCAGTCAATCCCGATGGCATAGACCTCGTTACCGGAGATTTGACTTCAGGCACCTACTACGACCGTGCCGCCGCTATCGGCGCAGACTACCCGCAAATTCCGTTCCCTTCGGGCTGGAAGGCCAACATACTCGGAACCGACCTTAATCTTCAATATCCCGCAGGCTGGTCTCAAGCGCAGGAGATTAAGTTCGCCCAGGGCTACATATCCCCTGCGCCGCGAGACTATGTCGGAACAAGCCCACTCTCGGCCACGGAGAGCCGCAGTGTCTACGACTTTACACTCAGCTTCTCCCCAGCGCTGACATTGTCCTATCATACGCAGGGCAGCACTATATACTGGAAATTCCTCGATTATGAGCCCAAAAACAGCCGCGAGATTGCAAAGCTCTTTGCAAGAGCCAGCGGCTACGCCGTTGAAGATACGCCTTACTCTTCCGGTTTTGCAGGCTACAAGGACTGGTTTATTCAAAATTACAACCGCCCCGGTTATACCATAGAGGCCGGGCTCGGCTCAAATCCCCTGCCGCTATCTCAATTTGAGCAGATTTATTCCGCAAACCTTGGTATACTCACGCTTGGCCTGACAGTGACGGCAGGGAACGCGCAGGCTGCAAATTAAAGCGATAATCAAATTTTTTACAGCGGCTTCGCGCCTTTTTGGTGCGCACCGCTGTATTTTTTGCATCGCTTTAAACAATTATGCGGCCCCATACACAATAGAAACATATCAAAATAAACCACTGTGCAATTCTGTAAAGAAAAAATTCATTTTTTGCTTGAAATTGCATAACTTTGGGCGTATAATTGGTTATATCTTGAATACTTGATTTATAAATCTTTCATTTTTCAAGTTAAAAGAAAACACTTCAGGAGGAAAGCAAAATGAAAAGGAAAATCTTTGCGCTAATCGCGCTCGTGCTCGTCATGGGTCTCTTGCTCTGCGCCTGCGGCGACAGCGGAAATGCCCCCGCCGCAACTCCGGCTCCGGCCGACAACAGCACCCCCGCTCCCGCGGACACCAGCGCACCGGCCCCGACCGACGATGACAACAGCGGCGATACGCCCACTCCCGTTGCCTCTAACATGGTAATGGGCACCGGCGGCACCACTGGCACCTACTACGCCTTCGGCAACGTGCTGTCCGGCTACATGACTGACGCCTCCGGCGTTGCGATAAACGTTGTATCCACCGACGGCTCTGCTGCGGACATATACGGAGTTGACGACGGCATGTACCAGCTTGCCACCGTTCAGTCCGACGTCATGGCCTACGCCTGGGAAGGCAGCAAAACCTTTGCCGACGACGGCGAGATTAAATCCTTCCTTGTCATCGGCGGCCTGTATGAGGAGGCAGTGCAGATAGTCACCATGAACGCCGACATCAAAACCGTCGCCGACCTTGAGGGCAAAACCGTCTCCATTGGCGCCCCCGGCTCCGGCGTTTACTTCAACGCTATCGACGTGCTTGAGGCCTATGGTCTGTCTGAGGACAGTATAAAGGCCGAGTATCTCTCCTTCGGCGAGTCCACCGATGCAATGAAGGATGGCAAGATTGATGCCGCGTTCATAGTCGCCGGTCCCCCCACCCCCGCCATCACCGAGCTTGCCACCACCAACGGCGTATATCTTGTTAACATCGAGGACGATGTTGCCGACAAGCTGCTTGAAACCTGCCCGTACTACAACAAGCACGTTATCCCCGCAGGCACCTACAGCGGAATTGATGAGGACACCCATACCGTTTCCGTCAAGGCAACTATGATAGTCTCTGCTGATGCAGATGAGGGCGACGTTTACAACCTCACTGCCGGCATCTTTGATAACATTGAGGCTATAGCCGGCGCGCACGCCAAGGGAGCCGAGCTCAGTCTCGAGAACGCCACGAGCGGCATGGCTGTTCCCTTCCATCCCGGTGCTGCGAAGTACTACGCTGACAACGGTATCACTGTCGAGAACGTGGGCTGACAAATATTTTCAGCAAGCATATTGCGGAAAGCTGCCGGAGTCTTTAAGACTTCGGCGGCTCGAACCGTTTTTCTCAGTGTTTTTAACTGGCGGAATCATGCTCTGAGTCCTTTTTCAAAATGTAAAATTGATTCAGAGCATTGTTCTGTCGTGGAATTTTAACGGAGGTGGGTCTTTTGTCTAATAAGGAAAATGAACCGATAAACACCGGCGGCATGAGCGAAAAGGAGCTTGCGACAAAC
>CATJWG010000136.1 GCA_949744165.1 uncultured Eubacteriales bacterium
AACTCGGCCGCCGCGAGCTTTTGGAGATGCTGCTGGACCAGGCAAAGGAGAGCGAGCGTCTCGGCGCGCTGCTTAAGGAAACAGATGAACAGCTGCGTACAACGCAGGAGGGGTATGAGCGCCTGCGCGAGAGGTTGGACCGTAAGGACGAGAGGATACATGAGCTGGAAGACACACTTGAGGCCGAACGTGAGCAGCGGCAGGCCGACAGCGCGGCAGAGCGCGAGCGATTTGAGGCTGAGCTCGAACAGGAGCGCCGAAGGTGTGATGACGAGCGCGGGCAGCTTGACGCAGAGCGTGAGCGTCTTGAGGCTGAGCTTGAGAAGGAGCGACAGCGGTTTGAGGCAGAGCGCGAGCAGTTCGAGAACGAATGTGAGCAGAAACGCCGACAGATCGAGGAAGAGCGCGAAAAGTATCAGGCTGAGCTTGAACAGGAGAGCCGGCAGCTTGAAGCCGAGCGAGAGAGACTTGGAGAGAAATTTGCGCAGCGCAGGGCCGAGCCGGAACGGCGCGAACCTGATAAAGCGGAGCTTGGCTCCATCGCGGAGGCTGCGTTAAAGATTAACGGCGTGTTTGAGGCGGCGCAGCGCGCGGCGGATTATTACCTGAAAAGCCTGCACGAGCTTTATCCGCTGCCGGAGGGCGTGAAGCTTCCTCCGGAGCCGCAGGGACCGGGTGATAAGCCGGTGCCTGCGGCCGGAACCGAAGCCGCGCCGGCTCCACCAGCCGCTGCGGTCGTACGGCCGGCCGGCACTCAGCCGGTAAAGCGCGCTGGCCCCTTCGGCGTTAAGCGGCAGAAGGGAGAGGGGAAGGGAAAGACTACCCTTTTCTTTGGTTGGCAGCATGACTAAAAAACAGACGGTGAGCCTATGAAGAAGAAAAACGCGAAGGCGCCCGCCGGCAAGGCTGAGAAGGAAAAGCTGGAAATCCCGACCATAGCTCAGATTGAAAAGGAGCTTGGCCGAGAGAAATACCGCCGGCGCTTCCGGCGAGTGCTCAAAAGCACGATTTTTGCGCTCATCACGGTGGCCGCGGCCGCGGTACTTGTGGCAACGCTGTGGATGCCGGTTTTGCAGATAAGCGGAAACTCTATGACACCGACGCTGACCGGCGGCGAGGTTGTCGTCTCGCTAAAGGGGTCGAGCTTCGACACCGGAGATATAGTGGCGTTTTATTACGATAACAAGATACTTGTTAAGCGGGTTATCGCAGGTCCCGGGGACTGGGTGGACATAGCGGAGGACGGAACGGTTTATGTCAACGAACAGGAGATTTACGAGCCGTATCTGGTGGAAAAGGCCATGGGCGACTGCAACATAACGCTGCCGTATCAGGTTCCGGAATCGAGAGTTTTTGTGATGGGCGACCATCGCAGCGTGTCGCTGGATTCGCGAAACACCGTGCTCGGGTGTGTTTCAAACGATCAGATTGTGGGACGGCTTGTGTTCCGCATATGGCCGTTTGAATCGCTTGGGCTCGTGTAGAAGCATGAAAATGTAAGGCATATAAAAATCCTTGCGAAAGGAGGGTACGGATGATGGAAGAAAAGTTGTCTGAGCAGGTTGAACGCTGTCTGAAGGCGCACGGCCGAAGGAAGCGCAGGTCGAGGGCGCTGCGCGTGCTCGCGCTCGTAGTCGTATTTGTGACCGTGTACATGCTGATAGTTCCGGCGGTTACGCTGTCGAACGAGACGACCTGCGGAATGGAAGCACATACACATGACGAGAGCTGCTATGAGCTGAAAATGGTCGCTCCGCAGGCTGAAATGATATGCGGCGCGGAAAACGATGCGGATATCGTGATTCATTTGCATGACGAGTATTGCTACGATGCTGAGGGCAGCTTGATCTGTGCCCTGCCGGAGATTGAGGGCCATACACACGACGGTGACTGCTATCAGGAGCAGCAGGAGCTTACCTGCAGCGAGGCGCAGGAGCAGGGGCACACCCACTCGGATGCGTGCTATGCCCGCGACAGGGGCGAGCTTAACTGCGCTCTTGCAGAAGGCGAGGGCCATGTTCACAGCGAGGACTGTTACACCATCACCGGTGGAGAGCTTATCTGCACCGAGGCTGAGAGCGAGGGCCATTCTCATGACAGCGGTTGCTACACCGTTACTCAGAGCGAGACCCTAACCTGCTCAGAGAGCGAGAGCGGGGACGTTTACGACGAGGAGAGCGGGGAGCTCATTGAGTCTGGACACAGCCATGACAGCGGCTGTTACGAAGTGGAGGAGAGTGAGGAACTGACCTGTACGCTGGAAGAGAGCGCGGGTCACTCCCATGGCGAGGGCTGCTACGGGCAGGAGAGCGAGGAGCTGACCTGCACGATTAGCGATGGAGAGGGGCATACCCACGGCGACGGCTGCTACGAGTGGACCGAGCGCCTGACATGCACGGAGACCGAGCGCGAGACAGGGCATGTTCACACTGATGAGTGCTACAGTCATACCGAGGCGCTTGCCTGTACAGAGCCGGAGACGGAGCTGCACACCCATAGCGACGACTGCTATGACGAGGACGGCGAGCTTGTCTGTGAAAAGCCTGCGGTGGCAGAGCATCAGCACACCGCGGCGTGCTTTTCCGCTCCCGAGGGTGAGCCGGAGGAAAAGGAAGTGCTCGTGTGCGGAATGGAGGAGCATACGCACACTGATGACTGCTACAGAGAGATAATACCTGAGCTGGGTGAGAAATATTTCTGCGGCCTTGCTGAGCACACGCATGAGCCGGACTGCTGGTTTGACAGCGGCGAGTTGCGCTGCACGCTTCCGGAGCATCTCCACAATGCCGATTGCCTTGACCCCGAGAAGGCGGGAGTGCTGCCGACGGAGCAGGGTTCCGAGAATGCGATATGGATTGACGATACGTTTGAATACAACACTGATGAGTTCAATATGAGCTTCCACGTCCGAGGATACGCCGTGCCGGAGTATGAGGTGGAGGGGGAGCTGTATGTGTCCGCGGGCCGCGGCGAAACGGCGCTGCCCAGCGCGTCGTCTCCCGAGCAGGAGAGCGAAGCTGATGTTGAGCAGTCCATTCCGGACACCGCCTCGCACGCGCCTGTCCGGACCGAGGACGAGGCGGAGCCTCCCGCGGAAACTGAGCCGGTGCAGCCAGAGCCCACGTCCGAGCCGCCGGAGAACGGGGATACCGGCGAGCCGGAGACAAATGACGCGGAGCCCGAAGCGCCGAGAGGAGGCGAGGGCGATGATGAATATGACGACGCAGTGGAGGCTCCTGCGGAGCCTGAGCCTGCGCAGGAGGTTGAAGTAAGTTTCGGCATCATTGAGGAGGACGAAGATTTTGGGGATATTGCCTTTGCCGACATTGAGGCGGGAGAATCCGACGCTTTTCCGGAATATGATGCTGACGGTGAAGATGAGGACGCCGGCGAGACCCTGCTGAAAAAGTCGATAACGATAACCGCAGAGGTTGACGGGGTGAAGCTGGATTTGTCCCAGTGTGAGATAACCGCACAGGTTACGCCCACGGAGATGCTTATCAGTGCGGTTGGAGAGACAGCGAGCATGTACGGCGATATGTACTATGACCCGTACATGACGGAGACGGGAGCTCAGATTGAGGGAGAGCAGGCCGAGATCGTGATGACTGTGGCCAGCGAGGGCAATGTGCTTGCGTCTGCCAACATAGCCGAGGGAGAAAGCGCCGAGACTGAGCTGCCCGAAAACAAGTTCGAGATTACCGTATCGAGCCAGGCGAACCCGACGTTCACGGTGGAGTATTATGCAAAGCTCAGTACTGTGGACAGCAGGAAAGAAAACGCCACCGCCAGCTCGCTTGAGGTAATCGATACCAGCGGCGGAAGCTTGCCGGTAAACGGCGGGGGCACGAACCCGCCGACGGAGAATGCGCTCAGGGAAATGTACCTTAATGAGAACGGCGAGGTCCTGATGCGCACAGACGTGCAGCCGGTGTACAGAACGCACAAATTTAAATATGCCAGCGCGCCGGGCTTGCAATATATCAATATAATCGGCGACAAGGTTATGAACGAAAGTGCCGGTGGGAATTTACTGAAAAATTACTCTCTCTGTGAGATTTGGATACAGCTGGGAGACAACGAGCAGGTACCCGACGGAGCCAGGGTGGAGAGCGAGTATGTACAGGATGAAAACGGCGTGGAGCGTATGGTTCGCTGGAAAGTCGTTGACTACAACGATTCAGTGCGTCTGACCAACCTTTCATCAACTGCGGAGAAAAATCCGAACTGTATTCTGATTGAGAATGATGCGGTTATACGTCTGGTCTATGATACGACGAATGACCCCAATCATACAGAGGAAGGAATATTCTACGATTACGATATCAGTGACGGTCCCAATAATGCGACGGTCATGAAAAACGATAGCAATGGCCTAAATGATTATACGCATGATAATGGGAAATCTCATTACGCTTTCGGCAACTCAAATGCCGGAGTAACTGCGTGGCAGGAACAGGAATGGAACGGCAACTACCTGAATAAAAGGAACAGATACGGTTCAGATGACAGAACATTCGGCGGCTGTACGTTTGGAATTGTAAAGGGATATGATACTGTTACCGAAAATGTAATATTCAGCGACGGCATTGAAGGGCCGAAGCTGTTTGGAACGGAGGATGTAAAGGGAAAGACCGCATATGAAAACAGCAACTTGACCTTCCAACGTAAGGGGGATACTTACACCCTCAGTTCTGTTGCGGTGCAGGGAAGCAGACTGTCGAGTCTGGAGAGGTTTGTGCATCCGCAAGAAAAGTATTCGAATATCTGGACAAACAATTTCTGGCCTATGGACGGAGTCCAAAATGCCGACCCGCATTTTGGCGGAAGCGACGTGGTGAAATATGGCCAGGGAGATTGGGACAGAATGCCTACAAGCGACGACGGTAAGCCGCACAACGCTTATTTCGGACTGCATTTCTCCGTCACCTTTGAACTTACTGAGGACTATATCGGGCCGCTGGAATACTGGTTCTTCGGCGACGATGATATGTGGGTATTCCTTTCGGACTCGGATGAAGATGGCAATGCTGTCAGCGAAGCGCAGCTTATCTGCGATATAGGCGGACTCCACAGCTCGGTTGGCGAGTATGTTGACCTTTGGGACTATGTCGGCTTTGACGATGGACCGGGCAAAAATGAAGAAATTGTAGATATGACCAAGGGAGAAGGAGAGGGCAACGCGAGGAGCAAAAAATACCGCCTTGACTTCTTCTACACCGAGCGCGGAGCGTCCGGTTCTACCTGCTGGATGCAGTTCACATTGCCCACGCTTGCAGGCGTCAACCTTGAGGACACCATTAAGACCAAGGTAGATGAGGACCACGGCGCGCTGTGGATTGAGAAGGAAGTAGAAAGCCCGATTCCAGATGACATTTACAGAGACTTCACCTTCAAATTTGAGCTTGAGGGCGGAGAAAACGTGAGTGTAGACGACAGCTACATTGCTTATATACGCACGGTATCCGGAGATGTCCGGCCCTATGGAGAGGACGGAAGCGGAGCCATTACCAAGGACGCCATCTTCACGCTCAAACACGGAGAGGCTCTTGCAATAACCAACCTGCCGAAGGACGCAACATACACGATTACTGAGGTCATTGATTATGATATTGAGCCCGAGTTTACAACAACGGTGGATACGAAGGTTGAATATCTGGAAAGGCATGAGAAGTACGGGGATGACCCGTATGTCACTGGACCTGTGGAAACGGTGATTGCTACCGGACCGGTCGAGGGTGCAACGATGACTACGGTGCATTACGTCAATAAATCTACTGCGGAGGTTTCTCCGCCGTTCGGCGAGGGAGATACGGGAGTTCTCTGGCTGGAGAAAAAAGTGGAGGGCGTTAGGAGCGACAACAAGTTTAAGTTCGAGATAAGTTTGGACTTCAACGGGGTCGAGGATAAAAAACGGTTCTTATATGAAAATACCGATTTTGAGTGGAAGGGCGCTGACGCTGAGCCGCTTAATGGGACCTATAAGGCACACGTTTATATTCGCAGCGAGCTTACAAACGGAGAGTTCATTGAGTCGGGAGACTCTGCTGAGCTCGATGTCAACGGCCTCAAGGCTAGCATAGTTGTCAATTTGAAGGACGGTGAAGCGATAGCCATTACGTCGCTCCCGCCGGGAACGACGTACACGGTTACGGAGAACGCGAAGGTGTTCGAGAATTTCAACGTTCACTATATTAAGTCATTTGAAGCTTTTGAACATCCGGATGATTCCGAGGCCGTGAAGGATTCGGATGCGCCGCAGGATGGACAGCCGCCTGAGGCTGAGGGTGCTGAAGTGACGGATACCGGCGCGGGTGAGCTTGAGCAGGCCGAGCAGTATGAGCCGCTCGACATGCAGAAGCTGTCCGCAGACACGACAGAGCCTGGCGTGGAAACGCCAAACGGTGAGGAAAACGCTGGAGACACGGATACCACGGGTGAAGCGGAAGTGTCGGGTACACTGCCAAGCCAAGAAACCACGGATGAGCCGAGTGAGGAGACTATTTATGGTGAAGCTGTCAGTGGTCAGGTTGAGGCCGGAAGAACCGACAAGCTGGTGTGCGTGAACAGCGCGAGATACACCTTCCCCGAGACAGGCGCGAGTATTGAGAACAGCGCCATGATGTATACTTTGGCGGGCGTGCTGCTGACCATGGCGGCGTGCTGCCTTTGGTATAGAAAAAAAGCTGTGAGGGGGGGCGGCTGATTGGACAACACGCCGCCTCACAGCGGGGCAATATGCGAAAAATGAAAGGAGAATAAAAATGAAGACAATGAAAAAGGCACTGTGCCTTATCCTGGCGCTCGTGATGATTGCGGCGCTGGGCGTGAGCGCATGGGCGACAAACACTATACCAAATATGGCGGTAAACACACACAATTTCCTCGTGTTCCAATTGCTGACCGGCGAGCCGGCAACGGATGAGGATGGAAACCTGATAACGGATGCCGACGGTAATGTTACCAAGGAATTGCAGACCGAAACCATAGCATGGGGCTCTGCGCTGAATACTTATGCTAAGCAGACTGCGTTTGTCAATGCGATGAAAGCTTCCACTGTGCAGGCTGTAAAAGATGCGTTTGCGGCTGTGAACATTGCGGCTGAGGATGCGGAGGGCAAGGATTCCCAGAAAGAGGCTCAGGCTGTGGCTCAGGCGCTCTACAGTGTCAAGCAGAATGCTTCCGCAACTGAGTGGGCCACGATGGCCAAGGAGATAAAAACCGCGCTGCAAAGCACTGGCGATGCCGGACTGAGACAGGAAGCCGGAAGCACGGTTGCACGCGATACCGGCTATTATCTGCTGGAGGACGAGGCCGCGACTGACGAGACGCTGAAGTACAATCTGTACACCCATGTTGACGACCAGAATCCCATAAACCCCAAGACGAAGGACACCCCCGACGTTGAGAAGGAAGTAAAGGTAAAGGACGGCGATGAGTACGTCAAGGGCACCGAGTACGCCGTGGGCGATACCGTGGAGTTCAAGATTACCGCCACGCTTCCCGAGGGCTATGAGAATAAGTCCAATTACTACATGATTTTCACCGATACTCAGGACAATGCGTTCAGCAAGCCCGATAATATCGTGGTGCAGACCATCCATTACACGACGGCTGAGGATGGAACGCGTGTCCCCAGCGAGCCTGTGACAGTGGACCCGAGCATGTATGCGGCGAACGTTACCGAGCACGGGTTTACGATTGAGATTCTCAGAATGAAGGATGCGGAGGTTGCCGGTAATCCCTTCATCAACCTGAGCGACGGCGACGAGATAGTGATTACCTACACGGCGACCCTGACGAGCGACGGCCTGATCCTTGGCGGCACCGGAAACACTAACAAGGTTGAGCTCGATTACACCGGCGCGGGCGATGATAAGCCTACCGATACCGCGAAGGTTTTCACCTTTGAGTTTGACGCAAACAAGGTAGACGGCTCGAATGCTGAAAAGCCGACGCTTAAGGGCGCTGAGTTCAGCCTGTATAAGAAGATTAAGCCTGTTGAAGGTACAGACTACAGCGATGAGAACAAGTATATCGTGGAGTATACTAAGGATTCCGATGGCAATGATACTACTGAAATTGCTGCGGTTTACGAGCTTGTTAAAGCATACACGAAGGCTGATGATACTGCCGAATTTAAGTTTGAGGGTCTTACCACCGGTGAGTACAGACTGGTTGAGGTAAACCCGCCTGAAGGCGGCTACAACCCGATAGACCCGATAGACTTCACGCTTGTCGCCGAGTACAACAGTGACAACACCGAGGTTACAGTGCTGAAGCTGCAAAAGGCAAGCGGCAATGTTGACGGCAATGCAGCCGATGGCAAGGTCACCATAGACGTTGAGAACTTCAAGGGCGTCGTTCTGCCTGAGACCGGCGGTATTGGTACCACCATATTCTATCTCGGCGGTGCTGTGCTGCTGCTTGGCGCAGTTGTGCTGCTTATTACAAAGCGCCGTGCAAGATTTGACGAGGACTAAGCTGCTGCGCCAATAAATACGGCAAACAGCTCATGACAAATTAATCGCGCACCCCGCGTATTCGCTGCGCCGCGGGAGAACTGCGGCGCGGCGAAGGGGTGAGAACCGCATGAAAAAACATCTGTCCACTATTTTGTTGGTGGCAGCGCTGCTGCTTGGGGCGGGGCTTATGCTCTACCCCACGGCAAGCAACTACTGGAACTCCTTCCATCAGTCACGAGCCATCGCCGGATATGCACAGAGCGTATCCGAGCTGTCCACGGTGGACTATGAGCGAATATGGCTGGACGCGCTGGCGTATAACAAGGCCCTGTCCACGCGGACGATACCCTTCGACCCGAGTGAGGAGGAGCTGGCGGCCTATAACTCCCAGCTAAACCTGAGCGGCGACGGTATTATGGGCTACATCGAAATCCCCAAGATTGAAGTGACTCTGCCAATTTACCACGGAACGAGCGACGTTGTGCTCCAGGTTGCGGCGGGGCATATCAACAGCAGCTCGCTGCCGGTGGGCGGTGAGTCGAGCCACTGTGTTATATCCGGTCACCGCGGCCTGCCAAGCGCGAAGCTTTTCACGGACCTGGACCGGCTGAATGAGGGAGATATCTTTGAGTTACAGGTGCTCAAGGAGACGCTGACCTATGAGGTGGACCAGATACACATTGTGCTGCCTGGCGAAATGCAGGATCTGGCAATCACGAAGGGGCAGGATTATTGTACCCTGGTAACCTGTACGCCTTACGGCATCAACAGCCACAGGCTGCTTGTGCGCGGAAAGCGTATAGACAATCCCGAGGCGGCCTCCGCAGCGCGCGTAACCGCGGACGCGGTGCGCATAGACCCAGTTTTGGTTGCGCCTGTGGCGGCGTTGCCAATGCTTCTGCTTATGACGATATGGCTTGTCGTCAACCCTGGCGGAAGAAGGAAGAAAAAGAAGAAAATCACAAATAAAAACAAGAACAAGGAAGAACCGCAGCCGCCCTCCTGAAGAAAACCGTGGGCGAGCGCGTAGCCGAGTGCGCACGGCAGCTTTCGAAAAAACTTTTAGACTGAAAACAATTATAAATTTATTGATAGATGATTAATAGGAAAGGCAGGTGTCCCATATGAATCTGAAATTGCTGCTCAGACGTGTTGCTGCAGGGGCGCTGTGTCTGGTTTTGTGCCTCGCCGTGCTGACAGGGCCGGCACATGCGGCAATGAGGCCGGCTGATGACCTCGACAGAGAGTGCTCGCTGACAGTCAAGTACCTGCATGAGGACAAAACTGTTCGCCTCTACCGTGTGGCGGGCGTGAGCGACGGATATATGAGCTTTATGCCGGAGGAGCAGTTCAAGCCGCTTCTGGAGGCTTTGCAGGACGATGGGCTGAAGGATTTGAACAAAATAGGCAGCGACAGCGATTGGCGGCGGCTTGCAAAGGCGCTCGACCTTGAGATTCTCAAGCGGGACGGCATTGAAAGCTGTGGCGAGACAAAGACCAGGAGAGTGAACGGCGATGTTTTAGCCCGCTTTGACGGCATTGAGCCGGGGCTTTATCTTGCAGTCGGAGAGCGCTATTCTGTTACAGAGAAGCAGGACGACGGCAGCGAGAAAACCGTGTGGTATGGCTCGGCGCCGTATCTGGTGTGCCTGCCGCACTGGTCGGAGACGGACGACGCATGGCAGTACGACGTGGCGATGGACGCGTCGGGGAAAATGAGCGAGTCGGTGGACGAGAAGATAAGCATCAAGGTGCTTAAGCTCTGGCTGACGAGCGACGGTCGGCCATTGGCAAACCACCCGAACAAGGTGACAATAAATCTACTGCGCGACGGAGAGGTATATGACACCGTCGAGCTCAACGAAAGCGGCTGGAGCAAGGTCTGGGAGGGCTTGGACAGCTCGCACCGCTGGGATATTGAGGAGCCGCGGGTGAGCGGCTACAACGTAAGGGTGGAATCGGACGACGGCAGGAATTTCACTGTGGAGAACCGAAAAAAGCCTACAAGGCCGGGCGGGGGAGGACCGAACGACCCCTCCGACGACCCTCCGGACGACATTACGATAGAGGACCCCGACGTGCCGCTGTCAGTGCCTCCGATAGAGGACCTACCTCCAATTACGCCGCCGGACGAGATAGAAATTGACGACCCCGACGTGCCGCTGAGTGAGCTGCCGCAGACGGGGCAGCTTTGGTGGCCCGTGCCGATGCTTGCAGTGGGCGGAACATTTTTGCTCCTGCTCGGCTGGGGGCGGAACAGGCGGGGACGCTATAATGGAGAATAAACGCGGAAGAGTCTGCATGGCGCTCGGCGCGCTGCTGCTGATTATGGCGCTGGGGCTGACGCTGTACAATGTCTGGGACGATAAGCGTGCCGCCTCAGGAGCGCAGGAGGCTCTGGCTGAACTAAGAGCCGTGGAGCCTGAACGCGAGCAGAAAAGTCAGAGTTTGCCGGAGAATATCCTGCCGGACTATCTTGTGGATGCGAGAGTGGAGATGCCCATAGTCGAGATTGACGGGAACAGCTACATCGGCTATATAAGCATCCCGTCGCTTGAGCTTGAGCTGCCGGTGCTCAGCGAGTGGAGCTATCCAAATCTGAAAATTGCGCCATGCCGATATTATGGTTCGGTTTATCTTGACAATATGATAATTGCGGCGCATAATTATAATAGGCATTTCGGAAGGATTCATAGCCTTGAGGCGGGCGATGCTGTCTGCTTTACGGACATGGACGGCAACGAGTTTTATTACAGCGTGCTGTCAATCGAGCAGCTTTGGCCCAATCAGGCAAAGGAAATGGCCGATTCAGAGGGAGAATGGGACTTGACGCTGTTCACCTGTACCGTCGGCGGACGGCAGAGGGTGACAGTGCGTTGCGTCAGAACAGATACGGGAGTTGCCTGAGCTCAGGGAAAAATCAGAGAAAAAGGTTGAACCGATTTGCGTAGAAAGGAAACCTCCTATGAAAAAGAAGCTTATAGTACCGTTGCTGCTGGCGGCGTCATGCCTGTCGGCGGGCTGCGCGAAAACTGCCACGGACGAGGAAGCCTTTGCGGGGCTGATATCCGATAGCGGGACTGAGCTGTTTTATCATCAGACGGCCTCGGACGAGGAGGCGTTCGGACACGTTATGGAGAATTATGGAGATACCTACATCGACAAGGTGTCTCTTGATGAGTTCTTGATTGAGGATGAGGCAGTGCCGCTGGCGGGGGCGCCGGCCGCAGTACCGGGCGAGATGCTGCCTGTGGCTTCCGGAACGGCGACGAAAAACGGAGGCGGCGCTGAGATTGACTATTCAAACATTGCTGACGGATATGTCATGGCCCGCTTTACATCAGCCAGCAGCAGCCGGCTGAAGGTTCAGGTTACTGGACCGACCACAACCTACACTTACGACCTGCCGACCGGAGGCTGGGTAACCTTCCCTCTGTCTGACGGCAACGGGGAGTACAAGACGACGGTGCTACAGAATACTACGGGCAAAAAGTATGCCGCATTGACGTCGGCGAGCTTCAGCGTGACGCTAAAGGACGATTTTGCACCATTCCTGCGTCCGAACCAGTATGTGGATTATAGTATGGCGGTCAACACTGTGGCGAAGGCGGCGGAGCTGACGCAAAACGAGACGGATACGCTGAAAAAGGTGGCTGCGGTCTACGATTTTGTGGTCGGAAACTTCACTTACGATAAGGATAAGGCGGCCACGGTGCAGAGCGGCTATCTGCCGAACCTTGACAGCGTTCTGGCGGCGAAAAAGGGCATATGCTTTGATTATGCTGCGCTGATGACGGGAATGCTGCGAAGCCAGGGGATACCATGCAAGATGGTGGTCGGCTATGCCGGCACAGCTTATCACGCATGGGTGAGCGTCTGGACTGAGGAGACGGGCTGGATTGACGGCGCGATATTCTTTGACGGCAAGGTCTGGCAGAGAATGGACCCGACCTTTGCCTCTTCCGGAAACAGTAGCGAGTCGATTATGCAGTATATCGGCAATGGAAGTAACTACACGACAAAATATCTTTACTGAATGGAGAAAGTTCGTATATGAAGCGTATTATCTCCAATGAAGAGACAGCCGCAGTATGCATGGAGCTTTCGATGCTTCTGCACTCTGGGGTCAGCACTGGCGACGCGCTTGCCCTGCTTGCGGAGGAGGGCGCGCACGCTAAGCTTTTTTCATCGATGGCAGAGCAGGTGGACAGCGGAAAAACCCTGTCCGCCGCTTTGCGTGAGAGTGGAAGTTTTTCGGAATACGTCTGCGGTCTGGTGCAGGTGGGCGAGGAGACCGGAAAAACGGAGGAGGCGCTTGCTGCGCTCTCGCGATATTATGAGGACAGAGTGCGCCTTGGGCGCAGAGTGAAAAGCGCTCTGCTTTATCCTGCAATTATGCTTGCACTCATGCTGGTTGTTATCGCTGTGCTGCTGATAAAGGTTATGCCGGTGTTTGACGCGGTGTATGCTTCGCTCGGCGCGAGGCTGACGGGCATGGCCGCGGGGCTTATGTCCATTGGCCGGCAGCTTGGCGCCGCGATGCCGGTTATCTGGGGTGCACTGGCGGCGTTGGCGGTGCTGGGGTTGCTCATTGCCCTGATTCCGCCTCTGCGCGCTGCGCTTGCGCGCCTCTGGCGTACTGTTCTGGGGGACCGCGGGGTGTCCCGCAAGCTCAACAACGCCCGTCTGGCACAGGCAATGGCCATGGGTATGGCCAGCGGTCTGCCGCTTGAGGAGGCCGTGGCTTTGTCGGCTGGGCTCGTGGACTCGGGAGCGAAAAAACGCTGCGAATATTGCCGGCTCCGTTTGGAGAACGGCGCGAGCCTGAGCACCGCTCTGCGGGACAGCGAGCTGCTGCCGCCGCGTCAGTGCAGGATTTTGGAGCTCGGACAGCGAAGCGGTGCGGGAGACGTGTCTATGGAGAAAATCGCCCGCGACCTGAGCGAGGAGGGCGAGGCCGCGCTGGATGAGAAGGTCAGCCGTGTTGAGCCGGCGCTTGTGTTGCTGTGTTCGGTGCTGGTTGGACTGATTCTGCTGTCGGTGATGCTACCGCTTATGCACATCATCAGCGCTATTGGATAGAGTATATGGGAAGACGAAAAAGTGCCGTGGCCTCAGTGCTGCGGGGACTGTTGCTGCCTGTGGGTGTGGCGGTGGTGATACTGTTTTTTGCCGCGGCTTTGGACAGCCTGGACGATGGCCGGCAACAGGAGGAGATGAAGCGGCTCGAGGAGAGCCTGCGCCGCGCATGCGTGGCCTGCTATGCCGAGCAGGGCATATATCCGCCGGATTTGGACTATATCAAGGAGCATTACGGTCTGCAGATTGACGAGAAGCGCTATACTGTGCGCTATGACGCCTTTGCAGAAAACCTTATGCCTGATATCACAGTGCTGGAGAACGCGAAATGAGAAGACAGGGGAGCAAGCATCATATCGACAGTCTGCTGATGTTGCTGATGTTCGGCCTTTTTGCCGCGTGCGTACTGATGGTACTGCTCACGGGGGCCGGAGCCTACAGCCGTTTGACCGAGCGCGACCGGCTGGCCTATGATCGGAGGGTCTGCGTGCAGTACATATCAGAGCGGGTACGTCAGGCGGACTGCGCCGGAGGCGTGGCGGTGGAGCCCTTCGGGGACACGACGGCTCTGGCGCTGACGCAGGACGGCTATGTTACGCGGGTATATTGGTATGACGGATATATAATGGAGCTTTACACGGCCGAGAACGCGGAGCTTGAGCCGCAGGACGGCGAGCGAATAATGGAGCTTGAGGCCATGTCGATGTCAATGGACGGTAGCTTGCTGACAGCGGAGCTTTGCGGTGAGGGCGGTACAACGGACACGCTGCGCCTGTCGCTGCGCAGCGGAGAGGGGGCGGCGCGGTGAAAAGCAGCAGGCCCCCTTTGATTTTGATGGAACAGATGGTGATGGTGCTGGTGTTCGCGCTGGCAGCGGCGTTGTGCCTTCAGGCGTTTGTGAAGTCGGATGGCTTGTCCCGCCAGAGCGAGCAGAGGGACCGCGCGCTGCTTCAGGCGCAGAGCGCGATGGAGGTTGTACGTTACTGCCGCGGGGATATGAACGCGGCTGCGGAGCTTCTGGGCGCTCAATATCCCGGCGAAGATAAGCTGATGATTGATTATGACGCAGACTGGAATTTAGCTGACGGAACCATGCGCTATACGCTTGGCGCGGTCCTGCTTTATAGCAGCGTGGACGGGCTGGGGATGGCCGAGATTTGGGTAAGAGACGAGCTGGAGGACAGAGAGCTTGTGCGCATGGATGTGGCGTGGCAGGAACCGCTCGCGGTGGAGGTGGACGATGGAACGGGAGAGTAAGCAGCGCTTTTCTCCGCCAGCGGTTGGCGGAACGTCGCTGCTGGTAGTGTTCGCGGTGCTGTGTCTGACAGTGTTCGCGCTGCTGTCGCTGGCAACGGTGAGGTCGGACACAAAGCTGGCGGACGCCTCGCAGCGCGCGGTGGAGGAATATTACGCGGCCGATTTGCAGGCCCAGGAAATTCTGGCGCGCCTGCGCGCGGGTGAGACGCCGGATGGGGTGAAGCTCATGGGCGGAGACACGCTCTACGCCGAGTATGCCTGCCCCATCTCGGATACCAAGGAGCTTCAAGTGCGCGTGGCGCTTATGCCGGCAGACGGATGCATGGATTATGAGATTCTCTGCTGGCAGTCCGTGGCCACGGGAGAGTGGAGCTCGGACGAGTTTATAGGAATTTGGGACGGAACCCTTTTTTAGAACCTTGTTTTGAAGGAGATACTTATGACGCAGCTTAAGGATTATTTAAAGCGCGCCGTGGACGAGAGGGCCTCGGATTTGTTTATCGTGGCGGGCGGAAACGTTTGTATTAAGCAGGACAAAAAGCTTGTTCCCATAAGCGAGGAGCGGGTTTTTCCGAAGGAAACGGAGGAACTGGTGCGCGAGATATACACTATGGCCCAGCGCCCGATTGAGCGCTTTCTTGAGCAGGGGGACGACGATTTTTCCGTGTCCCTGCCCGGTCTTGCGCGCTTTAGAATAAACGTCTACCGGCAGAGGGGCTCGATGGCGGCGGTTATCCGCGTGGTCGCCTTTGACATTCCGTACTGGAAGGATCTCGGAATTCCTGAGCAGGTGATGTCACTGGCTGGGCTCCAGCACGGTATGCTGCTTGTGACCGGTACGGCGAGCAGCGGAAAATCTACCACTCAGGCGTGCATAATAGACCGCATAAACCGTACGCGGCAGTGCCATATAATTACGTTGGAGGACCCCATCGAGTATCTGCACCGCAACAGGGAGAGTATTGTCAGCCAGAGAGAGGTGGCCATAGACACGCACAACTACCATACGGCGCTGCGCTCGGCCCTGCGGCAGTCTCCGGACGTGATTCTGCTGGGCGAGATGCGTGATCAGGACACGATACACACGGCCATGACGGCGGCTGAGACGGGGCATCTTGTAATTGCCACACTGCACACAAGAGGTGCGGTGAACACGATTGACCGTATTGTGGACACCTTCCCGAGCGAGCAGCAGGAGCAGGTGCGCGTCCAACTGAGCATGGTGTTGCGCACGGTGATATCCCAGCAGCTTTTGACGGACGTGAACGGAAAACTGGTGCCCGCGTTTGAGCTGATGAATGTCAACAATGCGGTGCGCAGTCTCATACGCGACAGCAAGACGCACCAGATTGACAATGTGATAGCCTCCGGTGGGGCGGACGGCATGATGAGCATGGACCAAGCTGTTTTGTCGCTTTACAAGGAGGGCAGAATAAGCGCGCAGACGGCGCTGTCTGCCGCGGACAATCCGGACCAGCTAAAAAGAAGAATGGGATAGAAAACTCAAAAGAGTCCCCCGCAAATGGCTTTGCCATTTGCAGGGGACTCTTTTTTGAAAAAATATCTCTGTTACACGCCACGGTTGACTGTCTCATAGGAGCGGGCAATTCGAAGCACGCTGCGCGCAAAGGGCTTTGCCGAGGCGCATGTGCTTTGAATAACGACTTTATTTACGGTGATTGCACCGCTAACGCAGAGCGGTTTGGTCCTTGAGGTTGACAAGCAGATATTGCGGTGATATAATATATCTTACATAAGTAAGAATTAGGGGATGGGGGAATGGACAAACTACCGCAGATTTCTCAGGCGGAGTTTGAGGTTATGAATGTGATATGGAGCTGTGCGCCGGTGTCTACAAACGAGGTGGCGAAGCGTCTGACAAGAGAAAAGCAGTGGAGCCCAAAGACGATTCACACGCTTTTGACACGCTTGGAGAAGAAGGGCGTGGTTACGCACGAAAAGGACGGGCGCGTTTTTGTTTACCGGCCGCTGGTTGAGAAGGAGGCGTACAGAAGGGCGGAGGGGAAAAGCTACCTCAGCCGCTTTTTTGACGGGGCTGTGAACCGGATGATGGTCAGCTTTCTGGACGGTGGGGAGTTCAGCAAGCAGGAGCTGGACGAGTTGGCGGAGATTTTGGAGAAAAAGCGCGGTAAGTGAGCGGGGAAGAGACCATGTTTTTTTCAAGATTCATTGCGGGTAATATTTTCTGTTCGGTCTTTGCACTGCTTTTGATGCTTGTGAAAGCTCTGCTCGGGAAGCGCCTGACGTCGGCATACCACTACAGGGTTTGGCTGCTGCTGATGCTTGCGCTTTTGGCGGTATTTTTGCCGGCAAGTGCGCTGCGGCCACTGTGGACTGAGGTCCGTGTGAATGCGTCGGCACAGTTTCCCACGTCCGGCGAGACGGGGGAGATATCTATGCCGGTTCTGACGGAGATACACGACGCGGCGGTTTTGGCGGAGGATTCACAGACCATGGCCGTGCTGGGTACAGTATGGGCACTCGGTGCGGCGCTGAGCGCGGGGATGTACGTGAAGGGAGCGATGGAGCTTGCTCGTTTGCGTCGCGGAGCAGAGCCTGTGAGCGGGAGAGTGCTGGCGGTTTTTGAGAAGTACCGCGTGGAGCTGGGGATTTGCGGCAGAGCGGCGCTGCTGCGCTCGTATGGCGTAAGGGCTCCGGTGAGCTTCGGACTGTTCTTGCCATGCGTTATTCTGCCATGCAGGGAGGCGGAGGAGATGACGGGCAGGGAAACTGAGCATGTGCTGCTCCATGAGCTGGTGCATATACGGCGGCGTGACAGCGCGCTGAATTTACTTGCCTGCGCACTCGTGGCGCTGTACTGGTGCAATCCTGTTGTGCGTGTTGCTCTTGCGCAGATGCGCAGGGACCGCGAGGTCTACTGCGACTGGTCGGTGTTGAGCTTGATGAACACGCAGGACGAGCGGCTGAGCTATGGCCATACTCTGCTGCGCTTTGCCGGAGGTAGGAGAGAACGGCCGGCCTGCGCGGAAAACGGGCTCGGAGGAAGCTCGGTGCAGCTAAGATACAGGATAGAGCGCATTTCCCACTTTCAGCGCAGGACGAGGAGAGACAGTGCGCGCGGCCTTGTACTGTTCACGGCTGCGGCTCTGCTCGTCGCTCTGGAACTGCCGGTGCTGGCGGAATTTGCAGGTGGCGAGGAGATATATGTGCCGGAAAGGCACATTGCGGTGGAGGAAGTGGACTACAGCGCGCTTTTCAGCGGAAAAGAGGGCTGCGCTCTCATTTACGACATGTGTGATGACCGTTATATCGCATACAGGCCGCAGGAGCTCATGCGGCGAATTCCGGCATGCTCGACTTACAAGCCCTTCAGCGCGCTGAACGCTTTAGAGCAGGGGATAATCACTCCGCGGGAGAGCACCCTGAGCTGGGACGGGAGGGCGCAGCCCTTTCCGGAGTGGTGCAGTGACCACAACCTGAGCTCGGCGATGCGCGGCTCGGTAAACTGGTATTTCCAACGGCTGGACGAGTTGGCGGGGGATACGCTGACGGGATTTTTCGATAGGACGGACTATGGCGACGCGCGGGAGCTCGCACGCTTCGGTTCCGGAGATGGAGCGGGGCTGAAAATTTCACCGATGGAGCAGGTGGAGCTGCTGCGCGGGCTGTACAGTGACACGCTCGGTTGCGCGCGGGAGAACACGCGGGCTGTGCGTGAGGCGATGCTGCTGTCCGAGAGCGGAGGAAACAGGCTCTATGGCAAGACCGGAACGGGCGGAAACGAGCGGACGGAGACGCTCGGCTGGTTTGTCGGCTGGGTGGAGAGCGAGGGAAACGTGTATTTCTTTGCCGTAAGTCTGCGTTGCGGGGAGGGAGCCAACGGCGCGGACGCGCAGAAAATTGCGCGGGGAATTTTCGCGGACATGGGAATAGATATATAATTGGCAAGAGCGGATGTCGGACCGGCGTTGAGCGAACAGCGGTCCGGCGCGCTTTTCGAAAGTAAATCTTACAAATGTAATAGAGTGCCCTGTAGGCAAAGGGAGTAAAGATTATGAAGGTCAAACGCGTAATATGCTTTTTATGTGTCCTTGCGGCGGTGGTTTTTACGGATTGCAGCGGAGAACGGGCGGCCTTGCCGACAGCCATGGAGGCGGTGGAGCCTACGGATGCGTTGCCCGCGGTGACGGACGAGCCGAGGGTAAGTACACCGCCGCAGGTGCGGGCAGATAATTCGCTCGACCCGCAGAGATATGGCGTTGAGGAGAACCTAAGGAATGAGGTGCTCTCCGAATGCAGGGAGCTGGCCGGGCTGTGTGATGGGCTGATGAAGGTCGCAGAGACGGAGAAGTCGCCGTATTTTCCATATGAGACGGTGATGACGCAGGAGTCGGTTGACGCCGTTGAGGATTTGTTGGCGGAAAAGGGGTATCCGGTTTTGAACACGGACGGTTTTTATCCTGAGTATCTTGAAAACTCCGAGGGCATTGAGCTCTTCTCCGAGGCGTCCGGAAAGGGAGAGAACGCGCGGCAGGCCATTATCAGCGTGACTCGTTACAGGAGCGTGAGCTATGCGCTGTTCCAATATCGGGACGGCGCGGCGGAGCACGTGTGTGCGTCGATAAGCTGGGGCGAGGGCGGGGAGTATACAATATCCGAGCCCTACACGGAGCCGCTGCGGGACTGGGGTATGGCGAACGGGGATTTTTTCTATTACAGGGTCTATCCCTTTGACGCACACTGGGACGCCTGTGTGCCGGTGCGTCTGCGCCCTGCAAACGAACGGCTTTATGAGATGGCGGAGAAATATATCAAGCCGGTTGGGTATCAGTGCTCAAACCTGTTCCTCGTGGACTGGCAAGGCGGGAACTGGTGTGAGCTTAGCTTCAACGATGTTTTTGAATATTTGTAT
>CATJWG010000137.1 GCA_949744165.1 uncultured Eubacteriales bacterium
CTGCGCGCCTATCTGGTTGAGCATGGTCTGGTCGTTCTGGCCGTTGAACTCGGTGTAGCTTATCTCAATGCCCTTGCCGGCGGCGAGCTTATCCAGCTCAGCCTCGATGGCTAAACGTATCTCGTCAAGGGAGGAGTGGTCCATCTGCTGGACTATTGCGACGCGGTAGCTCACGGAGCTGTCATCGGGAGCGTTGGTGGCAGTGGGGGTGGGAGTACTGTTGCTGGCAGGGGTGGTCGCGGGTGCGGGGCTTCCGCCGCAGGCGGCAAGGCTGAGCATCATCGCGAGCACGAGAATCATGGCAAATATCTTTTTCATGGTTTTTAACCTCTTTTCAATGTTTAATTAATAAGCTTGATGGATTTTATCGTTTATGCGTGCTATCTTACAAAGCCGCCATCGACGGGTACTGTTTTTCATAGTATCTCTCCTTTCAGAAAATAAAAACTCAAAGCGCCCCCAAGCCTCGCAGAGTTCGCGTCTGGAGACGCGAATAAATTTTAATCGTTTTTGTCAGGACACCACTCAGGGGGGGCCTTTCTTGACATGACAGGGCAATTCATCTTGTGCGCCTGACAAAACTCTTCTCACGAAGCGTGCGTCGAGCTGTTTGCCGCCCGTGGCGGCAAACAGCCAGGCGCAAAGCGGAGTGCAGCTCACTTAAAAAGAGGCGGAGCCTATTTTTTGAAGCAAAAAAACTGTCCCTGCTCCCTAATTGGGAGCAAGGACAGGATTAAACAAACCTGCGGTACCACCTTGCTTGCCGCTATGAAAGCGGCCGCCTCATTGAAGGTGCAGTCACACCCTCTGCCCTGTAACGTGGGCGAACGTCAGAAGATACTCGGCTCGTGGCTTCGCAGTGCTCCAGTCCCGTGCCTTTCCCCCTGCCCTCGGCGGTCCATTTACTGCCCCGCTCTTCACCCCATTTCCAGCAACAGGGGCTCTCTGTGGATGCGCTTGCAGTTTTATCTCCGCTTCAACAGTTTAATTGGATTGCTATCATTAAACAACACGAATTGTAATTTGTCAAGAACTTTTTTGATTTTTTCTCAAGAATAATTTGGACCCCGCACGCGGCGGGGCCGGACATGCGCGTTCAAAGCCTGCCGGCAAGGCTCTCGCGGCGCTCTTGCGACTGGCGCATGAGAATAAACTCCGTCATCATTGATATAAAGCGGCTGTTTGTCGGGCGCTCGGTCAAAAGCATGGTCATCTCGCCGAAATAGGCGTTGCGGCGTTCGGCGTCGCCGTGCTTCCATGCCGCGTCCACCGCGTTGCGCATTGCCCTTTCGACACATTTCGGCGTTGTGTGAAAGACCTTGGCCAGGTCGGGATACAGAATCTTTGTCACGCCGCGCAGCACGTCGGCGTCTATATTGCGGCGTATGGCCTCGCGCAGATAGCGGTAGCCCTGCAAATGCGGCATCACGCCAAAATTTATCAGCGCCTCGGCTATCTCGACGTCATAGCTGCACTCGGCCTGCTCAAGCTGCTCATCCTGCACGCACTCGCGGATTCTGTTTATAACTTCGGAAACACGGCAGGGCTTTGGAAAGCAATAGCTCGCGCCCAGCGAGCCAATTTCCGAGGCTATCGCGTCGTTGAGAAAGGCCGAGACCACTATCGTCTGAGGCATTTCGCCGCTGCGCTTGAGTTCCTTGAGAACTCCGACTCCGTCCAGCTTGCGCAGCAGTATGTCCGTGACGAGCACTTGCGGGTGCAGAGCCTGCACCATGGACACCGCCTTTTCACCATCGTCAGCCATTGCAAGAAGGACCATGTCCTCCTGCTCGCCTATCTTCTTTGACAGCGTTTCCGTAAAATCTTCTGATGAACCAACCAATAATACACTGATTGTATGTGCCACTATTAATCGAACCCCGCTTTCCGTCTTTTTATATCTTATGCAGGCATGGACCCGCCAGCGTAAATGTCGCCAGGCATTCCACGCACGGCATAGGAGAGGAACGACTGCTTAAGGCACGGGGCTGACGGATATGCAGACGCGGAATGAAAGCTTTTGCCGGATCGACACAAAAGCTGTCCGCCCTACAATTTTAGCATAAAACAAAGGCGTATATCAATATTTCGGGAGGAAGAACATCTCGATGATTTTCGACAGAAGATAAAAAATGTCGAAAAATGTAGAGCGTCCGGTTTTGCCGTACTAAGCAAACTTCAGAGGCTGTACTCCTTTGCCAGAAGCGCGAAGGCGTCGCGGGAGCGCTCTATTTGACGCCCTGGCACGCAGTAGGCTATGCGCACATAGCCGGGGCAGCCGAAATCATCGCCGGGCACGAGCATGAGCTCATAGCGCTTTGCCCGCTCGCTGAAGGCTTTGGCGTCCGGCTCGGGCGAGCGCATGAACAGGTAAAAGGCTCCCTGCGGCTCAACACATTCGAAGCCGAGCTCCCGCAGCGACGAGCACAGCAGGTCGCGGTTCTCACGGTATGTGGACACGTCCGCTGTATGGCCGATACACCGCTCCACAACGCGCTGGAAAAGGCTCGGCGGGTTGACGTAGCCAAGCGCGCGGCCCGCGCCCATGACCGCGGCGTATACCTCCCGCCAGCTCTCCATGTCTGCACCGAGGGCAATGTAACCGATTCGCTCGCCGGGGATGGACATGGATTTGCTGAAGGAGTAACAGACTATCGTATTTTCATACAGCGCAGGGACATAGGGGACCTCCACGCCGCCGTACACCAGCTCGCGGTAGGGCTCGTCGCAGATAAGGAAAGGGGCTGAGCCGGTTTCCTCCCCGCAGCGGCGCAGAAGGGCGGCCATACGCTCAAGGCTCTCGCGCGAGAGCACCACGCCGGAGGGGTTGTTCGGCGAGTTGACGATGACGGCCTTCGTTTTTTCACTCAGCGCGGCGGCGAAAGCGCGCTCGTCAAGCTGGAAGTCCCGCGCGCGCGGCGGCACGACCTTCAGAACACCGCCGCTGGCCTCGGCAAACACTCGGTACTCGGGGAAAAACGGAGCCAGCACAACGACCTCGTCCCCGGGCAGCAGCACGGCGCGCAGACTTATCGCCAGGCTGGCGGCAGCGCCGCAGGTGACATAAAGCCGGTCCGCGCTCAGGCGCGCGTCGAAGCGCTCGTTCAGATTTTCCGCAATCGCCTCGCGCAGGCTCAGAAGCCCCGCGGCGGTGGTGTAGCCGTGCAGGGACACGCTGTCGAGCTTCAGAAGCTCCGCTGTCGCCTCGTTGACACAGTCCGGCGCGGGGACGCTCGGGTTGCCGAGGCTGAAGTCAAACACGTTTTCCGCGCCTATCTCGGCCTTGCGGCGGGCGGCGTACTCGGACAGCTCGCGTATGCAGCTGCGGCTGCGGCCCCAGGCGAGCGTCTGTTCAGGTAATTTTCCGGGCATAAGTTCAGCCTCCGATGTGATTTTTCAAAAATTCCACCGCCATTTTGTAGCCCTCAAAGCCAAAGCCAGCGTAGGTTTTCAGACATGCCTGCCCAGCATAGGAGATATGACGGAAGGGCTCGCGTGCGTTTACGTCGCTCAGATGCACCTCGACGGCGGGGATGGCCACGGCCTTGAGCGCGTCGAGTATCGCCACGCTCGTGTGTGTGTAGGCCGCGGGATTTATGACGATGCCGTCAAATACGCCCAGCGCGGACTGGATTTTGTCCACGATATCCCCCTCGTGGTTGGATTGGTACAGCTCGCAATCCACGCCGTTTTCCACACAGGAGTCCTCTACGAATTTGACAAGCGCGGCGTAGTCCTGACGGCCGTAGATGTCCGGCTCGCGCACGCCCAAAAGGTTCAGGTTCGGACCGTTGATTATCAGAAATTTCATTTCAGCGCCTCCAGAATTTTCTCGACGCAGGAGTCGATGTCAGCGTCGTTTTCAACCGCGAAATCGGCAAAGCTCTCGTACAGCTCCCGCCGCCTTTCGTACAGCTCCCGCGCCCCGTGACGCTGGGACAGGGGGCGGCCGTCGCTCGGCAGCAGCTCAAGGTCCCGCTTTATCCACACGACGGCGCCGTTCTGGCGGATAAGCGGCAGGTTTTCCGGACGTGTCACACAGCCTCCGCCGCAGGAGATGACGGAGCCCGAGCGCTTCCCCAGCCCGGACAGCGCGGCCGTCTCGCGCCGGCGGAAGCCCTCCTCGCCCTCTTTTTCAAAAATCTCCGGTATGCTCATGCCGGCGGTCTGCTCAACCAGCGAGTCCGCGTCGAAAAGCTCGCGGCCAAGCCGCTTTGCCAGCGCCCGGCCCACGCTGCTTTTGCCGCAGCCGGGCATCCCTATGAGCACGATATTTCCCATTTGCCGGGCCAGCATGCGGCTAATCTCACCGATTTTCGCGCCGTCAACCGCAGCGCCGGTGAAGAGCTCCGACGCGCGCTTTGCCTGTGCGACCAGCATACCAAGACCGTTCAGGCAGGGAATCCCCAGATCCTCGGCCTGAAGCAGCAGGGCGGTTTTCGCAGGGTTGTACACCAGGTCAAGCACCGCCTCCAATTTCGGTAAAACGCGCAGGTCTGCCGGAGAGGCGCCGTTATTAGGGTACATGCCCACTGGCGTGGCGTTCACGGCGATGGCGGCGTCGGCGTAGCGGGAGAGGTTTTCGTAGCTGCTCTCACCGGAGCGGGAGATTACAACGACCTCACCCGCGCCGTGGTCGGTCAGCACCGCGCGCACCGTGACTGATGCGCCTCCGGAGCCAAACACCACGGCCTTTTTGCCGCGCACGTCAACACCTGTTTTCTGGAGCATGAATTCAAAGCCGTCATAGTCGGTGTTGTACCCATGCCAGCCGCCTTCGCGGCGCACGAGCGTGTTCACGCTGCCGAGACGCCGCGCGGTGTCCGATAATTCGGCGCAATAGGGCACGACGGACTTCTTGTAGGGAATGGTCACGTTCATGCCGCTCAGCTCGGTGGTTTGCAGAAACTCTCCAAGCTCCTCTGGCGGAATCTCGTAGAGCTTATACTCGTTGTCGTACAGCAGCGCGTGAATCTGCGGGGAGTAGCTGTGGCCCAGCTTCTCGCCCAGCAGGCCGAATCTGGCGTTAGCCGCGTCAAGCATACGCTGCTGGCGCTCCCGGCTGAGGGAGAAAATCGCGCGGTAAAGCCCCGTGACGTACTCGGCCAGCTCGGGCCGGCAGGCCGCGGAGATGTCCGCGAGCTTTTGCTCCTCGCGCGCGGCGTCCAGCACCGGAAGACCGCGGGAGAGCTTGTAGCGCGCCACACCCGCGGACACGTCCATGCGCCGCTGGAAAAGCTCGATTATCTGAGCGTCTATCCCGTCAATTTGACTGCGCAGTTTTATAAGCTCGTCCATTTTCCTTTACCTCCCGCCCTCCAAAATCGCGTCGTAAATCGCCGCGGCGGCGGCGGCCTCGACGCAGGGAACCGCGCGCGGCACGATGCAGGGGTCGTGCCGGCCCCTTATGACAAGCTCCGCGGCCTTGCCGGTTTTCAGGTTCACGCTGCGCTGTGGTTTTCCAATCGACGGCGTGGGCTTGAAGAAAGCGCGGAATACCACCGGCATTCCCGTGCTTATGCCGCCCAAAATTCCGCCGTGGTTGTTGCCCTCGGTTTTCACTGCGCCGCCGTCGAAATAAAAGGGGTCGTTGTTTTCGCTGCCGCGCATTTCCGACACGCCGAAGCCCGCGCCGAAGTCTATGCCCTTGACCGCGGGGATGCCGAAAACGGCTTGGGCTATGCGGTTTTCCAGCCCTCCGAACATCGGCTCGCCCACGCCGGCTGGCAGGCCCGTGCACACGCAGCGGATTACGCCGCCGACGCTGTCGGACTGCCCGCGGGCCTCGTCAATTCTGCCGAACATTGTTTCGGGGGCCGTGTCGCCGCCGATGGCGGCGATTTCCGCGTGAATCTCAATGCCGAGGCTGTACAAAACCTGAAGCGCGAGCCCACCGGCAATGCAAAGCGGGGCGGTAAGGCGTCCGGAAAACTGTCCGCCGCCGGCAAAGTCGCGGTGCTCGCCGTACTTGACCATGGCGGGAAAATCGGCGTGCCCGGGCCTCGGGATGTACTCAAGCTCGGAGTAGTCCTTCGAGCGGGTGTCGGAATTGTAAATAAGCGCCGTCACCGGAGCGCCACAGGCCGCGCCGTCACGCAGTCCGGAGACGAACTGCGGCGCGTCGGCTTCGCGCCGGGGCGTGGAAAAGCGGTCGCGCCCGGGGGCGCGGCGGTCTAAAAACGCCTGTAATTTCTCCATATCCGGCACGAAGCCTGCTGGCAGGCCCTCAATGGTCACGCCTATCGCGGGCGCGTGGGACTGGCCGAAGATGGTAAAGCGAAAGAGCGTTCCGAAGCTGTTGCCCATAGTCATTCCTCCCTTGTCACTGTAACGCGCCCGCCGAGCTGTTGAAAATCGTCCCAGAAAGCGGGGTAGGACTTGTCCACGCACTGCGCGCCTGTTACCGTTACGCTTCCGCGGCAAATCGTCGAGGCCACGGCGGCGCTCATGGCGATGCGGTGGTCGTTGGCGGAGTCCACCGTGCCGCCGTCGAGAGAAGCCTTTCCCCGCACCTCCAGGCCCTCAGGCCGTTCCGTCACGTCTGCGCCCAGGGCGCGGAGCATCGCCGCGGTGCTGGCAATGCGGTCGCTCTCCTTGATACGCAGCCGCCCGGCGTTGACAAATTCCGTCACGCCGGGGCTCACCGCCGCCGCCACGGACAGCACGGGCACAAGGTCGGGCACCCCGCGGGCGTCTATAACCGCGTTTCCGCTCCGTATCTCCGCAAGCAGCTCCAAAACCGCCCTGTCGCCCTGCGGCGAGTCAGGGTTGAGGCTTGTGCAGTTAAGCCCGCTTCCGAGCGAGTGCGCCGTCAGCCAGAAGGCGGCGTTGGACCAGTCGCCCTCCACCTCGAGCGCGCCGGGCGAACGGTAGCGCGCACCGGCCGGCACGGTGTAGGCCGAGCCGTCAAAGCCGCTGCCGACGCCGAAAAGCGACAGCGCGCGGCGGGTTATGTCAATGTAACTGCCTGACTCAAGCGTGCCGGTCAGGTTGATTTTCCCGCCCCCGCAAAGGGGCAGGGCCAGCAGCAGCCCGCTGATAAATTGCGAGGACACACCGGCCGCTATCACGTACTCCCCGCCTTCAATGCGCCCTTCAACGCGGATTACGTCCGGCTCGGGACGCGACAGCGCCGCGCCGTGGCGCTCCAGCTCCTCCCACAGGGGTGAAAGCGGCCGCTCGGGCAGCCGCCCGCGCATCTTCACGCTCGCGCCTGTACCCAGCGCGCAAAGCACCGGCAGCAGAAAGCGAAGCGTCGAACCGCTCTCCCCGCAGTCGAGGTACGCGTCGGGGACGGGCACGCTTATGGGTAGCACACGGAACACGCCGCCGCCGTAAGTAATTCCCGCGCCGAGCGCGCGAAGGCAGTCCGCAGTGGCGTCGATGTCGCGCGAGGTCTCGCGGCAGATAATCTCCGTCTCACGCTCCGCCAGCGCGGCGCAGATTAGCAGGCGGTGAGCCTGCGACTTTGAGGCCACGGCCCGTATTTCCCCGCGCAGGGGGCCGGGCTCAATCACAACGCGCATGGCTGTTTATAACCCCGCTTCCATAAATTCCCGCGCCGCCTCCACCGCCAGTGGCAGCACGCGGCAGCGTCCTATTTCCTCAGGTACGATGATGTTCACCGTGCCGCCCAGCCGCTTCTTGTCCGAGAGCATGTGCCCGTACAGCGCGTCCATCGGCGCGTCGGTTTTCACCGGAAGTCCGAATTTTTCCAGAAGAGAGACAATACGCCCAGCGCACTCGTGCGTGCATATCCCCCGCGCCGCCGCGGCCCGTGCGACAACCGCCAGGCCAATCGCCACGCAGGAGCCGTGCGACAGCTCAAAATTGCTGTTGGCTTCCACCGCGTGGCCGAGCGTGTGGCCAAGGTTAAGCTGGCGGCGTGCGCCGTTGTCAAACTCGTCCGCGCACACGTAGTCCCGCTTTATCGACACACAGCGCTCGAGCACGTACTCAAGCTCAAAGCTGCGGCCCCTCTCCTCAAGATGGGAGAAAAGCACGGGGTCGCGCAGAACGCCGTACTTGATAACCTCGGCGCAGCCGTCGGTGAAAACGCTCTCCGGCAGAGTTCCCAGCGCGTCGGGGTCGCAGATAACCCGTGCGGGCTGGCAGAATGCGCCGGCAAGGTTCTTGCCGCAGGTAAGGTCGATGGCGGTCTTGCCGCCGACGGAGGAATCTACGGCCGCCAGCAGCGTCGTCGGTATCTGCACGCAGGCAATCCCGCGCAGGTAACATGCCGCGGCGAAGCCCGTGATGTCACCCACCATGCCGCCGCCGAGGGCGGCGGCAGCGTCGCTGCGCGTCAGGCGGTTTTCGGCAAGGAAGTTTAATATTTTCAGGAGGTTTTCCCCGTTTTTCGACGCCTCGCCCGCGGGCAGGACGTACTCGCAAACCTCGAAGCCTGCGCGCTCGAGCGTCTCGCACAGCGCCGCGCCGTAGAGCGGAAACACGGTGCTCTCGCTTATCACGGCGATTTTCTCCGCCTTTGGCAGCGCCTCGCGCACAAGTACCCCCGCCCTTGACAGCAGGCCGGAGCCTATCAGAACCTCGTATCTGCCCGAGGCGGCGACTTCGACTCTTTTCATCTTCCGTCAATCTCCTTTTTCCTGATTCTGCCCTCGTCGAGAAGCCGCTCAAGCTCCGGTGAGTCGCCGTCAATCAGAGCGGCGCGGTAACGGCCCAACTCGTCTATCAAAAAATCCAGCTCGTTTATCAGGTTGTCGCGGTTTTCCAGAAAGAGCTCGGTCCACATCCCCGGGTTGAGCCAGGCCACGCGGGTCAGGTCTCTGTAGCTGCCGGCGGAGAAGCCCTTGTGCGCGGAGGCCCGCGGGCTCTTGACATAGGCGTTGGAGATGATGTGCGGCATCTGGGATGTGAAAGCTATGAGCTCGTCGTGACGCTCGGCGGTGGTTACGCTTATGCTGCCGAAGCCGAGGGGGGAGAGCAGCTCCTTTATCCGGCCCAAAAGCTCCATGTCGTCAAACTCCGGCGGGACAATTACCATCGGCGCGCCGTCGAACATGTCCTCGCGCGAGTACTTGAACCCTGAGTTGTGCGTTCCGGCCATGGGGTGCCCGCCGGCAAAGGTGAAGCCATACTGCCGTGCCAGTGCGAAGCCGGCAGCGCACACCTCCCGTTTGGTGCCCAGGCAGTCTATTACCACGGTGCTTTTGGCAATATACGGAGCGGCGCTTTTCAGGTACTCCACCGCCGCGGCGGGGTAGGTGCACAGCAGCAGAATGTCGCACTCGGCGATGTTGTCCATTGTCAGCTCCGCGTCGACGGCCTCGGCCAGAAAGGCGAAGTCCAGCACGCTCCGGCTGCGGTTGGAAGCCAGCACGCGGATGCCGTCCGTGCGCTTGTAGGCCTTGGCCAGCGAGCCGCCGATAAGGCCTAAACCGACTATGCCTGCGGTCATCGTGTCACCTCACGTATTTTCAGCACGCTTTCCGCCACGCCGGCAAACTGCTCGGGCGTGAGCGACTGCGCGCCGTCGCAAAGGGCGTGGCGCGGGTCGTTGTGGACCTCAATCATAATCGCGTCGGCGCCCGCTGCCGCGGCAGCCCTTGCCATGGGTGCGACGAGCCGTGCCGCGCCAGTGGCGTGGCTGGGGTCAACCACAACCGGCAGGTGCGTCAGCTCGTGCAGAACCGGAACGGCGGACAGGTCCAGCGTGTTGCGTGTGTAGGTCTCGAAGGTGCGAATGCCGCGCTCGCAGAGGATGACGTTTTCGTTGCCGCCGGCCATGATGTATTCCGCGCTCATGAGCAGCTCCTTGATGCTGTTGGCCAGGCCGCGCTTGAGCAGGATGGGCTTTTTCGTGGTGCCCAGCTCGCGCAGCAGCTCGAAGTTCTGCATGTTGCGCGCGCCGACCTGAATAACGTCCACGTCCGCGAACAGGTCCAGGTGCTCAATGTTCATAATCTCCGACACAATCGGCATACCCGTGACCTTTTTTGCCTCCAGCAGCAGCTTTATTCCGTCGGCCTTGAGGCCCTGGAAATCGTAAGGGGAGGTGCGCGGCTTGAAAGCGCCGCCGCGCAGCAGGTTTGCACCCGCGGCCTTCACATCCTCTGCGATGGAGATTATCTGGTCGTGGTTTTCCACGGAGCAGGGGCCGGCTATCAGGGCGAAGTGCCCTGCGCCTACCTTCACGCCGCTTACGTCAACTGCGCTGTCCCCGGGATGGAACTTGCGGTTACACTGCTTGAACGGCTCGCTGACGACCTTCACGGACTGGACCATATCCAGGCTTTCGAGCAGGTCCACGTCCACGCGGCTGGTGTCGCCGACGAGGCCGAGCACGGTGTATTCCGCGCCCTCGGAGGTGTGGACGTCCAGACCCTGGGCGCGCAGCCATTTTATAAGATGCTCCTTCTGCTCAGCAGTGGCGTTTGGTTTTAAAACTGTTATCATCTTTCCTGTCTCCTGTCAAAAAATAAAAGCCGCACAAAAGCAAATGCTTCGTGCAGCTAAAGCTTAACCAGTTTTCGTACTTACCTTCCGCGTTTACCGCAGCACAAAGCGCTATTACTTTTTCGGGAAAAAGTAATAGTAGTAAAAGCCGAAGTATGCTTTTGTGCTCAGTGAATTTTTCATAGGTAAGGTCTCCGGTTTTCCCGCCTTTCGGCGATTTAGGTCATCATAGCACTTTAAAGCGTGATTGTCAATACCGAAAAGCTTAAATTTCGGGGTCATAGCTGCGTTTGCCGCGTCGCCTTTTCCTCGGCTCAAGCTCTGCGGGCATGGGTCCGGATTGCGTGCCTGCGTCCCTGCGTGAGGCAAGCTCCTGCTCTTTAACGTCGCGGATGAGCTGCGTCAACGACGAGGTGGAAACAGGCTCGTTGTTCTCGGCCTCGTCGGCCGCCTTTTCCTCGGCCCTTGCGTCCGCCTCAAGATGCCAGCTCCCGCGCTCGTAGTCCTCAAAGCCGAGCTCCCTGAGCACCTTGGTGACAAACAGCACGGGCTTGTCGCTGTAGAGCGTGGTCATGGCGCCGACAGGGCTGCGTGTTATGACGTCAACGATAGCGCACTGTCCGTCCGCGAATATACTCACGGCAATAGGGGTTCCAGCGAGGGTGAGCACCCCATGGTAGTCCAGCAGCAGCGACGCGCCGGGGCCGTGCCGCGCGCACTCGAGTACCTCGCAGGTCATAAGAGCGCCGCACGCGTCGTCCAGACGCTTCGGCAGCGTTTCGCAAAGCTCCTCCACCTTGCCGTACCCCCGCATTGAAATCCTCGACATTATAAGCCCTCCTTCATACCCACCGCCGGGTACTGCCAAGCCCAGCGCCCCAAGGGCGCTTTGCCGCCGCCTGCGGCGGCTCGGGCGCGCGCCGCGTCCAGAGGGCTTTGCCCTCTGGACCCCCTCGGCCTTTCAAAAAGGCGGCGGAACTCTTAAAACTTATACGTGCCAGATTTCCTCTGCGTACTGCCGTATCGCGCGGTCGGACGTAAACTTGCCCGCGGACGCGATGTTCATCAGGCACTTGCGGCCGAAAGCCTCCCTGTCGCGCCAGTCGTTTATCGCGCGCAGCTTGCTGTCGTAGTAGGAGCGGTAGTCCAGCAGAATGAAGTAGTGGTCGGGACGGTGCCAGCTTGCGCCGTCAAGCAGCGCGTGGTAGAGCTCGCGCACGCCGTCGTCCGTCTCCACTGTGCCGTCAACCAGAGTATCGACAACGCGGTGGAGCCGGCCCTCGCGCTCATAGTAGTCGCGGGAGCGGTAGGTGTCCCGGATACGGGTGATGTCCTCAACCTTTGCGCCAAAGATGTAATTGTTCTCCATGCCGGCTTTTTCAACAATCTCTACGTTCGCGCCGTCAAGCGTGCCGAGCGTCACCGCGCCGTTGAGCATCAGCTTCATGTTGCCGGTGCCGGAGGCCTCGGTGCCCGCGGGGGAAATCTGCTCGGAGATGTCCGCGGCGGGGATGATGTGCTCGGCGCAGGAGCAGTTGTAGTTGGGTACGAATACGACCCTTATCTTATCCCTGACCTGCTCGTCGCTGTTAATCAGGCTGGCCATGCGGTTTATATAGCGTATCACAGACTTGGCGCGGTAGTAGCCGGGGGCGGCCTTTGCGCTGAAAATGAAAGCCGTGGGCGTAAAGTCGGTCAGAGAACCGTCCTTGAGCCCGAGATAGATGTCCATCACGGCCAGGGCGTTGAGCAGCTGGCGCTTGTACTCGTGCATACGCTTGACCTGAACGTCAAATACAAACTCCGGCGGAATGTCCACACCAGTCTGGGCCTTTATCATCTCGGACAACTGCTGCTTTTTCTTATACTTTATGTCGTTGAAGCGGGTAATCATTGCGCTGTCAATTTTGCCCTTGAGCTGCTCGAGCATGTCGAGGTTGGTCAGAAAGCCCTCGCCGACATAATCGGTGAGCATCGCGGTCAGCTCGGGGTTGCACAGGCCTAACCAGCGGCGGGGGGTGATGCCGTTGGTGACGTTGGTGAAGCGCTCGGGATACACGGCGCTCCAGTCGCGGAATACGTCGTACTTTATGATGTCGCTGTGGATTCTTGCCACGCCGTTGACCTTTGTGCCCACGTAGACGGACAGGTTTGCCATGTGAACGGTGTTGTCCTTTATGATGAAGAGCTCCGGATGCTCGCTCTTCAAACGGCCGTCTATCTTCCAGAGTATGTCGCATATCTCCGGTACCACGGAGCCCATGAGCCCCATGTCCCACTTCTCCAGAGCTTCGCTCATGACGGTGTGGTTGGTGTAGGAGAATACGCGCCGCGTAATGTCAAAGGCGCGGTCAAAGTCCATGCCGTCGTGCATAAGCAGGCGTATCAGCTCGGGTATGGATATGGTCGGGTGCGTGTCGTTGAGCTGGATTGCGCAGTAGTCGGGCAGAAGAGCGTAGTCGGCGCCGTGGTCCTGGCGGAAGGTGCGCAGAATGTCCTGCAGCGATGCGCTCGAGAGCACGTACTGCTGCTTTAAGCGCAGGCGCTTGCCCTCCCAGGTGCTGTCGTTGGGGTAGAGCACGCGGGTGATGTCCTCAGCCTTGTTTTTTGCTGCGAGCGCGCGCTCATACTGCTGGGCGTTGAAGGCGTCGAAGTC
>CATJWG010000138.1 GCA_949744165.1 uncultured Eubacteriales bacterium
AAATGCCCGTTTCCTTCTCAAAACGTGAAGGCCATGCCGTTTCCGGCAGTGACCCCGCAAGCCAAACGGCTCAGGCCGAGCCCTCATAGGCCCGCGTCCGCATCGGACGCCCGCCCTTAGAAAAGCCGGCGCGGAAACATAATAAATATATAAAATAGTCGTCTCGAGCGCGGACGCGCTCATACGAATATATTATATCCGCTAATCATTCACAGGTCAAGGAAAAAGTCAAATTTCCCCTCCCGCTTTTCCCTCTCCAAACTGCGGGAACAGTCCACTTACAATACCCGTAAACAAGGTCACGGCTGGATTGGTGATGCTCCTGCGCCACGCGATGACGTAATTTCTGTAAACGTCGTCCCCCTCTATGGGAAGGAAAGCCACGTTGTCAGAATAAAAAACATTGCTCAGCGCCTCGGGAATTATGGATATGCCAAGTCCCGCACCAACGGACAGCAGCACCGCCTCAGCCCTGTCGTACTGGCAGGTAACGTTCGGCGTATAGCTTCTCGCTCGGCACACGCTCATGACCTGCTTGTACAGCGCCGGCCCGTCGTTCTGAGAAACAGAGATAAACCGCTCCCCTTTCAGCCTTGAAAAATCTGCCGGCCCCGCAGCGAGCGGGTGGTTTTTCGGCACGGCCAGGCACAGCCTGTCCGTATGCGCTAAAATCGACGTGAAGGTCTCCCCCACCGGAACCATGTCCTCCATTGCAAAATGCACGTCGTACTTGTCTTCGTTCATGATAAACGACTGAGTGCGCCCCGAGGTAAAGTTTATGTCCACCGTTATCTGAGGATACTCCCTGGAAAAAGCCGTCAGGCATTTTGAGAGTATTGCCGACGATGTCGTCAAAGCGGCAATCGAAATGTGCCCCGCCAGGCCCTGCTCCATGCTGGCAAGCTGAAGTGCGGCTTTGTGGGAGATGTCCACAATCTCCAGCGCGCTGGGCAGAAAAGTCCTGCCCGCATCGGTCATTTCAACGCTGCGCTTGTCCCTGATAAACAGCTTGCAGCCAAGCTGCTTTTCCAGCTCGTTTATGTGGTGGCTTATTGACGGCTGAGTAAGCCCGTTGCGCCGCGCAGCCTCGGAAAAATTGAGCGTCTGCGCCACAGAAATAAAATATTTCAGCTGGTTGATATCCATAAGCTGCCTCCAGAGGGAATTCCGAAAAAACGGCAAACGAAAATGAACAGGTATACTTTAATATGTACACCTTTCCTCCACAGATATAATACAATACTTTTTCTATTACGTCAATGAAAATTTTTATTAATTTTCTTGACAAGAGAGAGAGTATATAGTATTCTGTGATTATAGCACAAA
>CATJWG010000139.1 GCA_949744165.1 uncultured Eubacteriales bacterium
AATCCGCGCCATATCCGAAAAAAGCGCCCTGGCCGAGAGCTATGTCGAGCAGATAGTCGAGCAGCATATCAGCTCCTATTACCCCATAACCATTGCCAGTTCCTTTTCCACCGTGCCTCACGACGCTCTGGGACAGTTGAATTGCAGCATCTACGCCGCGCAGACGGAAGTTCTGCGCGAGATGGCCGGTAAGTCCGACTGTGTTATAGTCGGCCGCTGCGCGGACTATATCCTGCGTGAGTTTAAGCCGCTGAACATCTTCGTGTACGCGGACCTGCCCTCAAAAATGCGCCGCTGCCGGGAAAAGCACGGCGACGAAATCGCCTCCCTGCCAGACAAAGAGCTGCAAAAGAAAATCCAGTCCGTAGACAAACACCGCGCCAGGTATTACAGCTCCTACACCGGTAAAACATGGGGCGACCTGCTTAACTACGACGTGTGCGTCAACACCTCAAACACAAGCATAAAAAAGCTTGCCGCCGCGATTGCGGCGATGATTCACGAAGAAGAATAATTCTTTACTTGTATAAGACGGACCTCTGGAGAAAAAGAACCAAAAAAAAATTTAAATCGCTTTTATGTCGGTGTTAATCCACGATTAGCACACGGTAACAGTATTTCGGTTATAGTTGAAGATTATTTGAGTACATAAGGAGGAATCCCCCATGCCGAAAATAAGCATTACAATCGACCCCCAGTCCCTTGAGACGAAGCAGGAGCTCGCCCGTGTGTTCACCGACGAGCTCAACCGCGTAACAGGAATTCCCAAGCCGGACATCACGGTATTCTTTGAGGAACTGTCTCAGGAAAACATTTTCTCCGGCGGCGTAATGCTCAGAGATAAGCTCGCTGCAAGAAAATAAACTCAAAACAGCGGCCCATAGGCCGCTGTTTTGTTATCCTTTTACGCAAAGCTCTGCGCCTTTTGAAGTGCCGCATAGGCTCCGTCCTTTGCCATAAGCTCGTCGTGACTCCCCTGCTCCAAAATATGCTCGCCGTCCACAACAGCGATTCTGTCGGCACTGCGTATGGTTGACAGTCTGTGCGCGATGATAATGCTCGTGCGACCTGCGCTTAACTGCTCAAGACTGCTTTGTATCTTCTGCTCCGTCACACTGTCAAGCGCGCTGGTGGCCTCGTCGAGAATGAGTATCGGCGGATTTTTCAGGAAAACGCGTGCTATCGAAATCCGCTGCTTCTGCCCGCCGGAGAGCATCACTCCGCGCTCGCCGACATAAGTGTCGTAGCCGTCCGGCATGTCCATAATCTCACGGTGTATCTCCGCCCTGACCGCGGCCTCGACAACCTCCTGGTCCGTGGCATCGGGGCGACCGTAGCGAATGTTTTCGCGTATAGTGCCTGCGAACAGGAACACGTCCTGCTGAATAATACCGATGCTGCGGTGCAGGCTCTCCTGTGTGAGCTCCCTTACATCCTTTCCGTCCACTGTCACGCGCCCGGCCGACACATCATAAAACCTTGGAAGCAGGTGGCACAGTGTGGTCTTTCCCCCTCCGGAAGGCCCGACAAGCGCGAAGCTCTCCCCCGCGTGAATTTCAAGGTTAATATTTTTTAAAACCTCAGTCCCGTCACTGTAAGAAAAGCTGACGTCCTCGTACCTGACTTCGCCTTTGACGTTTTTCAGCTCACATGCGCCGGGTTCGTCTTTTATATCCGGCTCGGTACGCATAATTTCCAGGAACCGCGCGAATCCGGCGCTACCCTGCATGTACTGTTCCATGAACATAGTCAACCGGCGTACAGGCGTGATGAAGGTTGTTATATACAGCGTGAAGGTGACAAGCTCGATATAATCCATCTGTCCGCGCATTATAAGCGCACCGCCCGCGGCTATGATCACAATATTCATCACGCCGACAGTAAATTCCATAAAGCTCTCGAAAAGCCCCATCGAGCGGTAAAACTCCACCTTCGCGGCCTTGAACATGTCGTTGCTTTTCTCAAACTTTTCCTCCTCAGCCTGCTCGTTGGCAAAGGCCTTGGCTGTGCGTATGCCGCTTATGCCGCTTTCAATCGCCGCGTTTATCTCCGCGGTTTTTTTCTTGACCTGAATGTTTGCCCGCTTCATGTAAATGCGCTGCCGCGCCGTAAAGAAAAAGCATATCGGCATCACGATAAGCAGGATAAGCGCAAGCTGCCACTTTATCACGAACATAACAAACATCGAGCCCACAATCGTCAGCGTACATATCAGTATGTTCTCCGGTCCGTGGTGGGCAAGCTCGGTTATGTCAAAAAGGTCGTTGGTTATCCGGCTCAGAAGTATTCCCGTGCGGTTGCTGTCATAAAAGCTGAAGCTCAGGTGCTGCATGTGCGTGAAAATATCCCGCCTCATGTCCGCCTCTACCAGTACGCCCATGCGATGTCCGAACACGGTTATAACATAGTACAGCCCTCCCTTGAGAACATAGGCCAGCAGCATTATTCCCATCACAGCGAAAAAGGTCTCAAACATCCGTTCCGGCAGCAGCCGTTGCATACTCATACGTGAGACAAAGGGAAACGCCAGGTCAATCAAAGATACCAGCACTGCGCAGACCATGTCGATGTAAAACAGCTTTTTCTGCCCCATTATGTACGAGACAAATACCGCCAGCGGACGACCGTTAAAATTTTTTTTCCTCATAAAAACCCTCTTTCAAGTCAAATCAGAGGCCAATGCCTCTGATTTGATTATTATGCAAATTTTTTTCTTGCCTCGACTGCCAATTCGTCGCAGCGGTTGTTGTACGGATTATCCGCGTGGCCCTTAACCCAGTGATAGTGCATCTCGTGCTTTTCCACCAGGTCAAGCAGCTTTTCCCATAGGTCCGAATTGAGCGCAGGCTTTTTGTCGCTCTTGACCCAGCCCCGCTTCCTCCAGGATTTCGCCCAGCCCTTCTGCAGCGCGTCGATGACGTACTTCGAGTCCGACCACAGTTCAACCACGCAGGGCTCGTTAAGAGCGGACAGCGCGCTTATCACGCCCATAAGTTCCATGCGGTTGTTTGTCGTTTTCTCCTCTGCGCCGGACATTTCGCGGCTTACGTCCTTATAGCGGAGTATTGCCCCCCAACCGCCGGGTCCCGGGTTTCCGGAGCAGGCCCCGTCGGTGTATATCGTCACTGTTTTCAACTCGCTGCTTACTCCTCGCTGTTATTTTCATTTTTGTCCATGGCATTGCCGGACTCCGCCCCCACGCCGTCAGCCTCAGTCTCTGGCGTTTCTTCCTCCTTGTCGGTCAGCGCCACGCATATAACGCGGCTTCCCTCGGTCACGCGCATCAGGCGCACTCCCTGCGTCGCGCGTCCATAGATGCTTATATCTCCCACTGCCGTACGTATTATCGTGCCGTCGTCAGATATTATCAGAACATCGTCGCTGTCTCTAACCACCCGGCAGTCGGCAACCTTTCCGGTTTTTTCTGTTACCTGATAATTTTTCAGACCCATACCGCCACGGTGCTGCGGCATTCCGCCCTCGCCGCGCAGATACTCGGCAATCGCCGTGCGTTTTCCGTAGCCGTTTTCGGTCACGGACAGCAGCGTCTGCTCCTGTTCGGCAATCGCCGCTCCGACAACAAAGTCTCCTTCGCGCAGCTTTATACCGCGCACGCCAATCGCGTCACGTCCCATTGCACGCGCCTCGTTTTCGTTGAAGCATATAGCGTAGCCGTCATGCGTGGCGATGAGAATATTGTCCTCTCCACCGGTCTTGCACACGGCTATGAGCTCGTCGCCTTCGTCAAGAGTCAACGCCCTCAGGCCGTTTGTGCGTATGTTTTTCAGGCTGTTCTGATACATGCGCTTAACCGTGCCGCCTCGCGTTATGAGCACAAGGAAGCTCTCCTGGTCATATCCGCGGCCGTTTATCATCGCGCTGACCTTCTCGCCGGGTTCAATGGGGATGATGTTGATAATGTTTGTGCCCCTGGCATTTCTGCCCGCCTCAGGGATGTTATATCCCTTCTTGATATACACCCTTCCGCGAGTGGTGAAGAAAAGAATATTGTCATGCGTCGAGGCGGTGAACACTGTATCGACGTAGTCCTCTTCCTTGGTTGCCATGGCGCGGATGCCCTTGCCTCCGCGGCGCTGGGCACTGTACTCACTGGCCGGCAGGCGCTTTATATAGCCGCCATGGGTCATGGTGTAAACGCACTGCTCCTCAGCAATGAGGTCCTCAATGTCAATCTCGTCCTCAACATCCTGAATCTCGGTAACTCTCTCGTCGCCGTACTTGTCGCGTATTGCCGTAAGCTCGTCGCGTAGCACGCCGCGCAGCAGCTCCTCGCTGGCAAGCAGCTCATTGAAGTAGGCAATTTTCTCCTGAATATCCTTATACTCGTTCTCCAGCTTCTCACGGTTGAGGCCCTGGAGGGAGATAAGCCGCATATCGCATATCGCCTGTGCCTGAACGTCGTCAAGTTCAAAGCGTTTCATGAGGTTTTCCTTTGCGTCACTGTAGCTGGAGCGGATTATGCGAATAACCTCGTCGATGTGGTCCTGGGCAATCAGAAGTCCCTCTAAAAGATGAGCTCGCTCTTTAGCCTTTCTCAAATCATACTCTGTGCGCCGGCGTATTACCTGTTCCTGGAAGGCTATGTATTCATCCAGTATGCTACGCAGGGACAGAATCTTCGGCTGCTTCTGGTCGTCCACCAGAGCGAGCATGATTATCGAGAAATTCGACTGCATTGCAGTCTGCTTGAAAAGCTTGTTGAGCACTACCTGAGCATTCGCGTCTCGCTTGAGCTCGATGACAATGCGCATACCATTGCGGTCAGTCTCGTCTCTTAGGTCGGAAATGCCTTCAATTCTCTTATCCTTGACCTGTTCGGCAATATTCTTGATAAGCTGGCGCTTGTTGACCTGATAGGGCAACTCGCTGACGATAATCCTCGTACGGTCTCGTCCGAATTCCTCAAACTCCGTACGCGCACGTACGACCACCTTGCCGCGGCCCGTAGCGTAGGCCGCGCGGATACCGGCTCGTCCCATGATAATACCGCGTGTGGGAAAGTCGGGGCCCTTTACATGCTCCATCAAGTCGCTAAGTGTCGCCTCGGGGTTTTCCAGCACGCATATCGCGGCGTTTATAACCTCCGTGAGATTGTGCGGCGGAATATTTGTCGCCATGCCGACCGCAATGCCCGATGAGCCGTTTACAAGCAGGTTTGGAAAACGGCTTGGTAGCACCTTTGGTTCCTGCCTGCTTTCGTCAAAGTTCGGTTCCCAGTCAACGGTCTCCTTGTCAATGTCGCGCAGCATTTCATTTGCTATCTTCGACATTCTCGCCTCGGTGTATCGGTAGGCGGCCGGAGGGTCGCCGTCAACTGAGCCAAAGTTGCCGTGGCCGTCGACGAGCATGTAGCGCATTGAAAAGCTCTGTGCCAAACGCACCATCGCGTCATAAACCGAACCGTCACCATGGGGGTGGTAGTGACCCAAAACGTCGCCGACACAGGTAGCGGATTTTTTGAATGGCTTATCACTTGTCAGCCCACCCTCGTACATCGTGTAGAGTATGCGCCGGTGCACAGGCTTTAAGCCGTCTCGAACATCCGGCAGCGCGCGGCCTACGATGACGCTCATGGCGTATTGCTTATAGCTGTCCTCCATTTCTCCCACGAGCTCCGACTCGGTTATCACCTGATTCGGAAACGCTATGTCCTCGGGCTTATAATCCCTGTTGTGTCCCATAATTACCTCCTAAATGAGCAGTACGGTAAAGTTACCGAGCGCCAAGAAAAAGTGGCATAGCCACTTTTTCCACTCTGTTTAATAGTCGAGATTGAGCGCGTATTTGGCGTTGCGCTCTATCCACTCCTTGCGCGGCTCAACGTCCTCGCCCATGAGTATGGTAAAAATCTCGTCAGCCGCAACAGCGTCGGCTAAGGTAATGCGCCGAAGCGTGCGTTTTTCCGGATCCATTGTGGTCTCCCACAGCTCATGCGGGTCCATCTCGCCCAGGCCCTTAAAGCGATTTATGTCTACCTTTACATTCGGGTTGTCCCCGCGCATTTCTGCGGAGATTTTGTCGCGCTCGGTGTCCGAATATGCCACCCGCTGCGTTTTACCACGCGTAAGCTTGTAAAGCGGCGGCACCGCTGAATACACATATCCCTTCTCAACAAGAGGACGCATATATCGAAAGAAGAAGGTCAGCAGAAGTGTGCGTATATGTGCGCCGTCAACGTCGGCATCGGCCATAATTATAATCTTGTGATAGCGCAGTTTGTCGATATTGAACTCCTCACCTATTCCGGCGCCGAGACCGAGCACAAGGGGATAGAGCTTGTCGTTTCCATAAATCTTGTCGGCACGCGCTTTTTCCACATTGAGCATTTTGCCCCACATGGACAAAATAGCCTGAAAGCGTGAGTCTCTTCCCTGAATGGCGGAGCCTGCGGCGGAGTCACCCTCTACAATGTACAACTCGCACAGTGCGGGGTCGCGCTCGTTGCAGTCCTGCAATTTATCCGGCATCTGTCCGGACTCCAGCACGGTTTTGCGCCGCACCGACTCCCTGGCCTTCCTTGCGGCCTCTCTCGCTCGGGAGGCTGTCAGCGCCTTTTCCAGTATTCCGCGGCCGACAGCAGGGTTTTCCTCAAGAAACTCACTGAGCTTGGTCTGCAAAATTCCATCAACAAGCGTGCGAATTTCGCTGTTGCCCAGCTTGGCCTTGGTCTGACCCTCAAATTGTGGGTTGGTCAGCTTCACGGAGATGACAGCGGTCAGTCCCTCTCGGCAGTCCTCGCCGGAGATGGATTCCCCCTCCTTAAGTATACCGGCCTTTTTGCCGTAGGCGTTGAGCACTCTTGTCAACGCTGTTTTAAATCCGGTCTCATGCATACCGCCCTCGGGGGTGTGTATGTTATTGGCAAAGGAGACGATAATCTCATTATAGCTGGAGTTATACTGCATGGCAATCTCGGCCATGGAGTCATTTTTCTCGCCGGACATGTAGATTACGCCCTCATACAGAGCTTCCTTGTTGCGGTTTATATACGTGACAAATTCGCGTATGCCGCCGGCGTAGCACATCTCGTCGAGCTTTTCCTCTTCGCCGCGCTTGTCACAGGTGGAGATACGCAGCCCTGCATTCAGGAAAGCCTGCTCCCTCATGCGGCGGTGAAGAGTGTCGTAGTCGTAAACCGTGTCCTCGAACATCTCGGGGTCGGGCTTAAAGCGCACTGTGGTGCCTGTGCGGTCCGTCTCGCCGATAATCTTCAGGCCCTGGGTAATCTCACCGCGGGAAAACTTCATCTGGTGAATCTTCCCGTCCTTGTGGCCCTCCACCTCGAGCCGCTCGGAAAGCGCGTTGACTACCGAAGCGCCGACGCCGTGCAGTCCACCGGATACCTTATAGCCCCCGCCGCCGAACTTACCGCCGGCGTGCAGCACCGTGTACACGACCTCGAGCGCGGGCTTGCCCGTCTGCTCCTGAATATCCACGGGTATACCGCGTCCGTTGTCGGATACGCAGATGATGTCCCCAGGTTCAATCGTCACTCTTATATGGTCGCAGTAGCCGGCCAGCGCTTCGTCGATTGAGTTATCGACAATCTCGTAAACAAGGTGGTGCAGACCGCTCGAGCTGGTCGAGCCGATATACATGCCCGGCCTCATTCTAACGGCCTCAAGGCCCTCAAGAACCTGTATCTGCGATGCGTCGTACTCCTGCGTAATCTTATCGGTTATATCAGACATTTCTTCCTCCGTCAATAAAGTGGCGGAGCCACTTTATTGAGATAGATTCACTCCGCTACGTGCCTTTGTTACCCGCTTTTTTCGGGCAATTCGACACACTCTCCGCGCAGAGTATTTTTTATCAGTCACACAAGATGAATTACCCTGTAAGGGCAGGAAAGGTCACCTGAGAGGTGTCCTGACAAAAAATTATTTAACTTCTTTCTCGCTTTCGTGCGCGAGCTCTACGAGGTTTTTTATTCTAAGTCATTGCTCTCGCTTCTTTTCAGCAGCGTCGAGGAATTGAGCTGGCACAGATACACTCTTTGTCCCTCCGCTTCCGAGCACACTACGAAGCTCTTGGGCAGCTCCAGCTCCGCGACGCTTATTACTCTGCCGGCCTTTTCCTCCTGTGCAAGATATTTTCTTGTTATAGCTGAGGATGAGCTGTTATCCAGGTCGAACACACCGAGTATGTCCGCCTTTTTCACAACCACGCCGTTTCCGAGATGAAGATACATTCCGCTTCCTCCTCACTTCACAATCGTGCCTCCGTGAATGACTATAACGCGCCCGCCCGTTCTTTTTGCTATCTGCTCGTCCTCGCAGCAGGTTATGAGCGTCTGCCCGCCGCCTATGCGGTTGAGTACAAATTCCTGCCGCCGTGCATCAAGCTCTGAGAGCACGTCGTCCAGCAGCAATACAGGATACTCTCCCGTCTCAGCAAGACATATTTCACGCTCCGCCAGCTTTATCGACAGCGCGGCGGTGCGTGTCTGCCCCTGGGAGGCGAAGCTTCTGGCCGACGCTCCGTTTATCTCAATTTCCAAATCGTCCTTATGCGCTCCGCACAGGCATGTTCCCGAGGCCAGTTCCACTGCCCTGTGAGTCCTTTGGTGCTCGCACAAATGTTCGTAAATTTCCGCCGTTGGCGCTTCCGCATCACTTATAGTTCCCACAGTTTTATAGGTAATGTTTAAAACCTCATCCGAACCGGAGAATTCGCGGTGAATTTCCCCTGCCGCTCCGGCAAGGCGGCGGGCAAAGCTGGCGCGGTATCTTATTATAGCCGCCGACACACGGCAGATTCCGTCGGAAAACTCATCGAGAGTGTCCAGCATCGATAAATTATCCCGATAGTCTCTCAAAATCCGCGTTTTGTTCTCATAAAGACGGTTAAAGTCTGCCAGCAGCCGGACATAACCTGGGCGAAGCTGGCTAATTGCCATGTCCATCAAACGCCTTCGCGCTGCGGGTCCCTCGCGTATTATGTTCAGGTCGTCTGGGCAGAACAGCACCGCGCGCAGACTCTCGGACAGTTCGCCGGGGCTTTTCTTCACCCCATTCAGACTTATCTGCTTTTTCACTCCCCTGCGCAGAATTATACTCAGCTTCTGCTCGCGATCTCCGGAATAAAGCTCAGCGCGAATTTCCGCGGCATCGCGTCCGAAGCCTATCAGCTCTTTGTCAAAGCGGGTGCGGAAGCTGCGTCCGCAGGTTAGCATATAAACCGCCTCAAGCATATTCGTCTTACCCTGCGCGTTCTGTCCGGTTATTACATTTATGCCGGAATCAAGCTCAGTCTCGGAGTCTTCATAGTTGCGAAAGCCTCTTAGGAAAAGCCGGGACACCTGCATTTTTATTCACCGCACACGCAGTATTCTCCGCCGGGGGCGGATACTCTGTCCCCGGGGTAAAGCTTCTTCCCCCGCATGGTACACACCTCGCCGTCTACCTTTATCTCTCTGCCAGCAACAAGCAGCTTAGCCTCACCGCCCGTTCCGGCCTCCCCGCAGAATTTTAAAAAAGCGTCTAACTTGATAAAGTCGGTCTTTATTTTTATTTCCTCCATTGCCGGGCCTCCGTTCAGCCCTCGGCCTTCAGGCGCACGGGCAGTATCATGTAAAGGAAGCTCTCGTCGGTCTCGTCCGCGGGATGGATAACGCATGGGGCAGAGCCGTTATTCAGGCATATTTTCAGTTCATCCGACGGAGCGGCCTTGAGCGCATCGAGCAGATAGCGGTTATTAAATCCAATCTCAAGACCACCGCCGTCGCCGTCCAGATGGCAGACGTCCTCCGCCTTTCCAAGAGATGTCGAGCACACCATTTTCACGCTGTCCTCGCCGAAGGTACAACGCACTGGGTTTTTCACCTTGTCGTCTATTATCAGCGACACGCGCTCAATCGCGCGCTGGAACTGGCCGCGGTCAGCCAGCACATTTATCTCAAACATGCTTGGCACGGCCTTATGATAATTCAAAAACTCTCCCTCCAGCCGGCGGGATATGAGCACCGTGCGTCCTATGGTGAAGCTGATATGCTTTTCGCCGAGAGTTATGCGAACGGGTTCGTCTGTGTCCGAGCAGAGTTTTTCAAGATCTGACAGCGCTTTGCCTGGGACGATGAAGGAATACTCTCCCTGCTCGTCCTCCAGCTTCTCCCTGCGTAGCGCCAAACGATACCCGTCCACGGCCACAAGGGTGAGCATTCCGTCTTTTATCTCAAACAGCTCCCCTGTATAGATGGGCCGTGCCTCGTTGTCCGACACGGCGAAAAGAGTCTGGCGTATCATCGAGCTGAGGATATTCTGCGGCAGGCTTACTCCAGCCTGAGAATTCACGCTCGGCAGCTCGGGATAGTCGTTAAAGTCTGTGCCGATTATTGAAAACTCGCTCTTTTCGCAGGTTATAAGCGCGTTGTTTCCGTTTGTGATTTTGACCGTCACATCCCCGCTGGGCAAACTTCGAACTATGTTTTCAAAAATTCTTGCGCCCAGGACTACAGAGCCCGGTTCTTTGACATCGGCTGCGGTATCGGTGTGTATTCCTTTTTTAAGGTCATAGCCGGTGAAGCGCACGCTCTCGGTTCCGGCCTCTATAAGTATCCCCTCCAGCACTGGCATTGGGCTCTTCGCCGCGGCTGCACGTGAGGCGGTGTTTATAGCATAAAGCAGCTCGCTCTTCTCACAACTGAAATTCATTTCTCTGTCCTCCGTAATTAAAAAAACCGTTTTTCGCTTTTCTCTTCTAAAAGATAGAAAGAAAGATATATATTAGAAGCAAGTAGTAATAGGACGTTTTTGATGTTGAAAACCGCTCCAATGGTCTGAAAACAGGAGTTTTTGCATGTTGATAAGTTATGCCTGTTTTTCAACATGCTTCAACAGCCGTTTTTCTGCATTTTTCTTTCCACTGTTTGTCAACATATATAAAACACGTTTTTTAAACATTATGTGGAAAAGTACTTTGTTCGTTTTTGCGTCCCGTTCTGCCTTATCTCTGTCTTGAATTGATGTTGCTTGTTATGTCTCTTATTGTGGCGGCTACGCCATTGTCTACCTTCATAAGCGCCTCAATTTTGTTTATGGACGCGAGTACTGTGGCATGGTTACGGTCCTCGAAGTGCGTGCCTATGTCGTTCAGCGAGAGATTTGTCAGCGTGCGTACCAGATATATTGAGATGTGTCTTGCCATGGCGATAATCTTTGTACGCTTCTGGCCGCGTATGTCGTCGGGGCTGACGGAAAAATATCGCGCCGTCTCATCAATTATAACCTGCGGAGATGGAATGTAAGCCCCCACGCGGATAACGTCCTTTATCGCACGCTTGACCGACTCGACGCTTATCGTGTCGTCCTCAAGGTCACGGTAGGCGGTCAGGCGTTTTACAACTCCCTCAATCTGACGGATATTGCTGGTGACGTTTTCGGCTATGTGCTGCACCACGGCGTCTGACAGCGTCATGCCGAGCTGGCCGGCCTTGTTGCGGATTATGGCGGTGCGCGTTTCCAAATCGGGGGGCTGCACGTCAGCCATAAGTCCGCCCTCAAAGCGGGTGCGCAGGCGGTCGTCCAGCGTGAGCATGTCTATGGGCGGACGGTCCGAGGTTATCACTATCTGGTGCCCCGCCTCATAGATATTGTTGAAGGTATGGAAAAACTCCTCCTGAGTCGATTCCTTGCCGGCTATGAACTGTATGTCGTCTACCAGGAACAGGTCTACGTTGCGGTATTTCTGACGGAACTCCTCCGCGGTGCCCTCCTTTATTGACTTAATCATCTGATTTGTGAATTCGTCTCCCTTGATATAGGCAATCTTCGCCGCGGGGTCCCGCTCGTGAATCGCGGAGCCGATGGCCAGAAGCAGATGAGTCTTTCCCAAACCGGAGCGGCCATAAATGAAAAGGGGGTTGTAGTTTTTGCTGCCGGGACTTCTGACGACGCCTATGGCGGCAGCGTGGGCGTATTTGTTGGAGTTGCCGACTATAAAGTTATCAAAAGTGTAGCCGTCCATCTCCGGAAGAGCCTCACTGTCGTTTTTGTGTTCGCTATACTCCTCAATCTCGTCTCCGGCGAGCACCAGAAGGTCAAAGTTGCAGGAGAACAGGTCTGACAGCACAGTTCGTATCTGGTCGCCAAAGCGCTGAACCAAAATGTCGCGCTTAAATTTTGTCTGGGTATGCAGCACCAGCCTGCCGTCTGCAAGCTCAAGGGGTGTGCAGTCGGAAAACCAGGTGTTTATGGACGTGGAGGTGAGCTGAGTTGAGAGTATGTCAACTACGCTGGCCCAAATATCGTTCACCGAATTCAAGTAAATAACAACCTCCCGTATAATCGAATGAAATCGGGTTTTGCGATGGCAATAATAAGTCTTATTTTAACACGAAATGCCTGAAAAATCAATGCAGGACGAGCAAATAATTTTAAATATTATTATTTAATTTGTATTGAGTGCAGCAACGTTGCTGCAACAAAGTTGTGAGCAAAGTTGTAACTAAAGCTGTTGAAAAATTTTCAGGGAATGCTATAATAGAAAAAATACAATCTGACATGAAAAAATAAAGCGCGGCGAGGAGCCGGCGCTGTGAAAGGATAAATTTTCAATGAAGCATCAGAGAATTTCCGGCATATATGCCGATGCCGACGCGTTCGATAAAAAGGAGCTGACTGTATGCGGCTGGGTCAGAACAGTGCGCGACATGAAAAACTTTGGCTTTGTCGAGCTCAACGACGGAAGCTGCTTTAAATCTTTGCAGGTCGTGCTTGAGCGCGGCAGGCTTGAAAACTATGACGAGATAGTTCACCAAAACGTCGGCGCAGCGCTTATAGTTCGCGGTACGCTTGTACTCACGCCCGAGGCAAAGCAGCCCTTTGAGCTCAAAGCCGCGGCCATAGAAGTGGAAGGCGTGTCCGCGCCGGAATACCCGCTGCAGAAAAAGCGCCACAGCGTTGAGTTTCTGCGCACCATACAGCATCTTCGCGCTCGCACGAACCTTTTTTCCGCGGCGTTCCGCGTGCGCGCTGTGGCCGCTCAGGCGATACACCAGTTTTTCCGTGAGCGTGGCTTTGTCTATATCAATACTCCGATAATTACGGGCAGCGACTGCGAGGGCGCGGGCGAGATGTTCCGCGTTACCACGATTGACCCGGCCAATCCGCCGCGCACCGAAAGCGGAGAGATTGACTACACGCAGGATTTCTTCGGTAAGCAGACGAGCCTGACCGTGTCCGGACAGCTCAACGCGGAAAACTTCGCGATGGCTTTCGGTGACGTATACACCTTTGGCCCGACCTTCCGAGCGGAAAACTCCAACACACAGAGGCATGCTGCCGAGTTCTGGATGATTGAGCCCGAGATGGCCTTCGCCGATTTGGACGACGACCTTGAGTGCATGGAGGCGATGGTCAAATATATCATAAACACTGTACTTGCCGAGTGCCCGCAGGAGATGGAGTTTTTCAACAGCTTTGTCGATAAGGGACTCAAGGACCGCCTTGAGGGAGTGGCGGGCAGCGACTTCGGCCGCGTGACCTACACCGAGGCGGTGGAGCTGCTCGAAAAGTCAGGAAAGAAGTTTGACTTCCCTGTGAAGTGGGGCATAGACCTTCAGACCGAGCATGAACGCTATCTGACCGAGGAGATTTTCAAAAGGCCTGTGTTTGTTACGGACTATCCTAAAGAGATAAAGGCATTTTACATGCGTCTGAACGACGACGGAAAAACCGTCGCGGCCGCGGACTGCCTTGTACCGGGCATAGGCGAGATAATCGGGGGCTCCCAGCGCGAGGAGCGGTATGACGTGGTTACCGCGCGCATGGCCGAGCTTGGACTCAAGGAGGAAGATTACTGGTGGTATCTCGATTTGCGCCGCTACGGAAGCTGCCGCCATGCCGGATTTGGCCTTGGCTTTGAGCGCATGGTGATGTATCTCACGGGAATAACGAACATCCGTGACGTGGAGCTTCACCCGCGCACAGTCGGCAACGCGGAATTTTAAGTAAATTAAGTCAGTTAAGCAGATTTGACTCTAACTTGAGAGGAACAGGGGCGTTTTAAGTCAGAAGCCGCTTTATATTAAGAGGCTTATAAAAAGGAGCTGTATATGGGGAAAAAGAAATTTGGGCGATGGGGGGAGCTGTCATTTGCACTGGGAACGGTTCTGCTGGCGCTGGGAACCGTGGTGCAGGCAAAGTCGAACTTGGGTATGTCTACGGTTGTTGCGCCGGCATACGTGCTGTCCGAGGCCGTGGGCTTTATCCCGCCGGGAACAATGTGCTACATATGCCAGGGATTTCTTGTACTGGTGACCTTTGCGCTGCTGCGGCGCTTTAAGCTGGAGTTTATCGTAACCTTCGCCTCAGCGGTTATATTCGGGCTTCTGGTAAATCTCTTTACGGATATCTGCTTTACAAATCTTGTTGACCCCACCCTTTTGGAGCGCTTTGGAATTTTGGCGCTTGGCACTGTTCTCAACTGCGTGGCAATCGCGTTTTTGTTCAACAGCTATTTTCCACCCCAGGCTCCCGAACTGTTCGTCAAGGAGGTCTCAACACTGCTTGGCTGGAGTAAGTATAAGGGCAAGTATGTTTATGACGTGTGCTCCTGCCTGCTGTCAGTGATAATGTCGTTCGTCTTTTTCCATGAGCTGAGGATAATTGGCCCGGCGACGGTTATCTGCGCGGTTGTAAATGGTCCGATTATTGGTTTTTTTGGCAGAGCGATGGAAAAATATTTGGACTTTTCACCCGTGTTTCCAAAGATGGCGGGACTGTTTGAGGTAAAAAAATAAGCAAAACCCATGCGCTTGAAAAATGCGCATGGGTTTTGCTTTGTTAAATTGTCACGTACTGTAGGAAACGGTGCTTACACCATGTCGAGATCATATATTATGGTCAATGTTGCCGAGCGATTATTTTCCGCTGGAGTGATGGAAATTCCGACGGCTAAGCTGAGTATACCGCGCAGGTCCGTCAGGTCTCCGGGAATGTCCACGGAAATATCCATTATCAGCGAATGGTCCGAATCATAAATGTCGAGGTCGTAGCGGTTGAGCTTTGACACATCTATCGCCTTCTGAACGACGATATACCGTGATCTCATGTTTGATGTCATGTCTACAAGAGGGGTACCTGGCTCGAAAAGCAGCTCTGAATCCTGCTTCTCGCATGTCGCCTCTCCGGATTTCGAATAGTGCATGGAGTATATGAGCTGTCTTTTCATTTATTTGTCCTCCGCGTGCGTGTATGTATCCCCCCGCAGCAAGCCGCGGGGGATTCAAAATCCCTCCGCGACAGGCCTTGGAGAAAACAAGAAAAACACCGTGCAGACACGAGCCATGCCCTACACAGTGTTTTAGAACACACACCCGGGAAGAATAAAAATACATGCTTGCGCGCAAAGGCGCAATTGTGTATAATAGGAGGCAGGTGTGGGACAGAATCCCGTTGTGTAGGCGGTTGGGTCGCCTGTGCAGGCCATGGAGGGGGTAAGGGCCTTCCATGGCTGCCGTGTTATCCTGTTTTCTTGAAATTAGGCAGGCTATGCCCGCGTTTGTCCCATCATAACATACTTTTTTCGACATTTCAAGCACCATATACAAGTTATTTTACAGTGTGAGACATAAAAATCTGGGCCTCTCAGAAATGAGAGACCCGAATTTTTATTCTTTTTTCTTTAGCTCGGCGAGTATCTCCGAGAGCAGCTCTTCGGTGGTTGGACCGGCAGTCGCGGCCTCCTCGGCGGATTCTTCGGCTTTTTTACGTTTTTCGCTGAGCTCATGCGCGGTATTGAATGCCTTCACAATAAGAAATACCACCAGTGACACAAGCAGAAAATCTATAATAGCAGCCACGAAGCTGCCAAAGCCGAGCGTTATTGCCTCGCGCACAACCTCGCCGGACTCGTTCAGTTCAGCCGGACGAACCATTACATTAAGCGCTGTCATGTCCCGTGTGCCGCATATCCAGCCGATGAAGGGCATGAGCACGTCATTTATCAGTGAGGCTGTAATCTTACCAAACGCTGTTGCCACAATTACGCCGACTGCCATATCCAGCACGTTGCCACGCATTATAAATGTCTTGAATTCGGATATGAGTTTTTTCATCGCTCTATTCCCTTACGTCAAAATTATGAATAATTGTGTATTTAATTGACGGGAGTAAGAATTTTTTTCCCACCCATATACTGAGACAGAGCCTCCGGTATAGTCACGCTGCCGTCCGACTGGAGGCGGTTTTCAAGAAAGGCTATGAGCATACGCGGAGGGGCGACGACAGTGTTATTGAGAGTATGGGGCAGATACATCTTGCCATCTGCGCCCTTTACGCGCATTTTCAGGCGGCGGGCCTGCGCGTCGCCCAGATTCGAGCAGGAGCAGACCTCGAAATATTTCTGCTGGCGTGGTGACCATGCCTCGATATCGCAGCTTTTGACCTTTAAGTCTGCTAAATCCCCTGAGCAGCACTCGAGCTGGCGCACAGGTATGCCCAGCGAGCGGAACAGCTCTACGCTGTAACGCCACATCTTTTCATACCAGTCCATGCTATCCTCCGGACGACAGACTACTATCATTTCCTGCTTTTCAAACTGATGGATACGGTAGACTCCGCGCTCCTCTATGCCGTGGGCGCCCTTTTCCTTGCGAAAGCAGGGGGAATAGCTCGTCAACGTGTGGGGAAGGCTTTCTTCGGGGATTATCTGGTCGATAAATTTGCCTATCATGGAGTGCTCGCTTGTGCCGATGAGATAAAGGTCCTCGCCCTCAATTTTGTACATCATCGCGTCCATATCCGTCTGGCTCATAACGCCCTCAACCACATTGCCGTGAATCATGAACGGTGGGATGCAGAAGATGAAGCCCTTGTTTATCATGAAATCGCGTGCATAAGCCAATACGGCCTCGTGCAGGCGGGCTATATCTCCCATAAGATAGTAGAATCCATTTCCGGCCACACGGCCGGCGGCATCCATATCTATGCCGTTAAAGCTCTCCATAATCTGTGTGTGATAGGGTATCTCAAACTCAGGAATCACCGGTTCGCCGAAGCGCTCGACCTCAACGTTGGCGCTGTCATCAGGTCCTATGGGCACGCTCGGGTCGATGATGTTCGGGATAACAAGCAGAAGGGCGCGTATTTTTGCGGCATACTCATCCTCAAGCTTTTCCAGCTCGGCGAGACGCTCGGCGTTGGCCTTGACCTCATCCTTGGCGGCTTCCGCCTCGGCAAGCTTTGACGGATCCTTTTTCGCCTGACCCATTAGCTGGCCGACCTGCTTGGAAAGTGCGTTGCGCTTCGCGCGCAGCTCACTGGCCTCCGTTACGGCGGCGCGGGAAAGACGGTCAAGCTCTATTACCTCGTCTACCATCGGGATTTTCGTATCCTGGAATTTCCTTTTGATATTCTCCTTTACCACATCAGGGTTTTCTCTGACAAATTTAATGTCGAGCATCTTTACATTATCCTCTCTAATTTGTAAAAATATGTAAATTATTTATTATTGCGCATTTTTGCAAAGAGAAGCAGATTTTTTATGAGACTTTCCCTGTCGTCAGCGCCGTAGAATTCAAGCTCTATGCGGCCCTTTTTACGGCTGTCTACAAGCTTTACTTTGCGGCCAAGGGCGTTTTCGAGGTCGTGCTCGACCTCCTTAACATAATCAACGATAATTTCTCTGCTTTCCTGTGTTTCCTCCTCTGCCTCAACTTCGGACAGCAGGCGGCTGACCATAGCCTCGGTCTGGCGTACGGACAGGTGCTTGTCTACAACAGCCTGCGCCGCATCAAGCTGACGCTCGGGATTTTTTATGGGTACAAGCGCGCGTGCGTGGCCTGCGGAGAGGGTGTTATTCTCCACCATTGTCAGCACCGCTTCATCCAAGCTCAGCAAACGCAGAGCGTTTGTCACTGCGGGGCGTGATTTGCCGACAGATTGTGCGGCCTCCTCCTGCGTCATGCCGAACTCGTCCATAAGAGTTTTGTAGCCTCGGGCCTCCTCAATCGGGTTCAAATCTTCACGCTGAAGATTTTCCACAAGTGCTAACTCGGTTGCCTTGCGGTCGTCGGCTTCGATTATATGTGCGGGAATCTCTGTAAGGCCGGCCATACGCGAGGCGCGCCAGCGCCGTTCACCTGCAATTATTTGATAATAACCGCCTGAAATCCGCCGTACCGTGATTGGCTGGATGAGACCATATTGCTTTATCGACTCGCTTAGCTCCTCAAGGGCCTCTCCGTCAAAATTATACCGCGGCTGCCCTGCGCGCGGCTCCACCTTGGAGATGGGCAGCTTGAGTATCTCGTTTTCCGGCGCGGTGGGGACCGTCTCGCCAAACAGTGCGCCGATACCGGAGCCTAAACCTCTTTTTTCTGCCATTTTATCACTTCCCTTAAGGGGGGTCATGGACCCCTTTTTATTGGGGCATAGCCCGATTTTATTGCTTTTTTGCCTTTAAAATACTCTTGTGGCCTGTCTTTTCAAGAATTCATTTGCCATGTGCATGTAAGCTCGACTGCCACGGGACATTTTATCGTAAGCAATGCATGGTTTTCCGTGGCTTGGAGCCTCAGAGAGACGAATATTGCGGGGTATCGCTGTGGCATAGACCTTGTTGCCGAAGTGGTTTTTTAGCTCGCGTGCTACGTCAAGGGACAGATTTGTTCGGCTGTCATACATGGTCAGGACAAGACCCTCTATCTCAAGACGTGGGTTCAGGCGCTGATTTGTCAGTTTAACAGTGCCGACAAGGTCTGAGAGACCCTCAAGTGCGTAATATTCGCATTGAACCGGCACTAAAACTGTATCGGAAGCACAGAAAGCGTTTAGAGTAAGCAGCTCGAGAGATGGGGGACAGTCTATAAGCACATAATCATAGGCTGCACGAACGCCTTCCATGGCCTTTTTTAGAACGTACTCACGCCCCTCCATATTTACAAGCTCCACATTCGCCCCAACCAGTTCGCGGTTGCCGGCAAGAACATCGCCCCACTTTGTCTTTACTATTGCCTCCCACGGCGGCGTATCGCGCAGCATTACATCATAGACGCTTTTAACCGAGTTTTTGTCCACACCCATGCCGGAAGTGGCGTTTCCCTGCGGGTCACAGTCACACAGGAGAACTTTACGCTTGCGTGCGACGAGTGAGGCGCAGAGATTTATCGAGGTCGTTGTCTTGCCGACGCCGCCCTTTTGATTGGCTATCGCAATAATTTTGCCCATAAGTGTCTCCTTTTGTTCCTTTGAGCATTTCTATTTGAAAAATATTATAGCAGTATAGAAATATTTTTGCAATCCTCAACTTCAATGTTTCACGTGAAACTTTTCGACGGGTTTCATACTGAAATTTGTGAAAAAGCTTTAGCTTTTATAATTTAAGCTTATAATTGAAAACAGTTTCACGTGAAACATTGACATGAGCTATAAAAGAGAATACACTATTGAAAAAACATGGGGGGAAATAAAAATGCGCTGGATAGAAGCGTCGGTGCCGACGCGGAGCGAGAGGATAGATGAGCTGTGCCTGAAGTTATCGGAATTGGGGATAGATGGCCTGTACATAGAGGACGAGGCGGATTTTAAAAACTTTCTTAAGAATAACCGTCAATACTGGGACTATGTAGATGAGGAGCTCGACCGGCGCTTTGATGGATTGTCCCAGGTGAAATTTTATCTGCCAGACAATGAGAGCGGACACACTCAGCTTGATAGCATACGTAGCGCGCTGAACGAGAAAATAAATATATCCTACATTCAGGACAGCGACTGGGAAAACAACTGGCGGGAGTTTTACAAGCCATTGAAAATAGGTGAACGCCTGCTTGTGGTGCCGGAATGGGAGTCTCCGGACACGGAGGGAAGGACCGTGCTGCGTCTTGACCCAGGCCTTATCTTCGGCACCGGTAGCCACGCAACGACACGGATGTGTCTGTGTGCCTTACAGGACTATGAGCTTGCCGGCCGCCGTGTGCTCGACCTTGGCTGCGGAAGCGGAATACTCGGGATAGGCGCGTCGGTGCTCGGCTGTGGGAGCGTGACCGGCTGTGATATTGACCCAAAAGCCCCCGACGTAGCGGCATCCAACGCCGCGCTTAACGGAATAGATGGAGAACAATTTAAAATTTATGCGGGGGATATACTCTCCGATGCAGGGCTGCGCTCACTTATAGGCGGAGGCTATGATATTGTGCTGGCCAATATTGTCGCAGATGTAATAATCCCACTGTCCGCGTTTGCCGTAGATTTTATGCTTTCCGATGGGATTTTTATTTGCTCGGGAATTATAGATAACCGCGTGGAGGATGTCCGCACGGCGCTGACGAGAAATGGCTTTGAGATTGTAAAGCATCGTCACGAGGAGGAGTGGAGTTGCTTTGAGTGTGTAAGAAAAAAGATAATTGGTAATATATGTAAGTGACGGTTAAAAGTCACGCAGAGTTTTGCCACCAAAACGGCAAAATTAAATTTACTTGTTTTATTTCTTTGGATAGCCTATTTTATGTACCAGGCAAAATGTGCTGCGGAACAGGCCTTTAAAAATTGGAGGCGACCGCGTCGCCTCCAATTTTTAAGATAAAAACATATCAACGTCAGAGATGGATAAGCCGTCGTGCAGCGCTAAATTCAGCGAGTAACCAAGCAGCTTGGAAATATCGCGCACGTTTTTGTCAATATCCCTTGGAGTAACTATCATTTGACCGTCCTCGCCGAAGGACTCGGGGTCAAGCTCAGAGCCGGAGCGTGCGGCAAGGTCAAGTGTGAGCGTTGCGGCGTCCACAACCGTTGGCACGCCAAGGGCAATAACCGGCACGCCAAGAGTTTCTCGGCTGAGTGCCTGACGCGAGTTACCCACTCCGGAGCCGGGAACAATGCCTGTATCGGAGATTTGAACGGTGCGGCAAAGTCTGTCCGTGCAGCGCGCGGCAAGGGCGTCCACAGCCACTACAAGCTCGGGGCGCAGTTTTTCAGTCAGTGCGGAGACGACGCTGCCGCTTTCAATGCCGGTGGTTCCCAAAACGCCGCTGCACAGGGCCGAAACAGGTCGAAATGAGCCAAAATACTCAGGAAGCTGTTCGCGCAGGTGACGGGTGACCATCACGCAGTCCACCGTCTCAGGGCCCACCGCATCGGGAGTTATCGCGCGGTTGCCGAGTCCTGCGATGAGCACGCCGCCGTCGGGGGAGAGGCTGAAAATGTCACGAAGCTGTGAGCTGAGCAGTTCGCAGGCTTGGGCAAAGGCGTTTTCCTCGCGCCGGAGCAGTCCGTCGAGTTCAACGGTGACATATTTTCCGCGCGGCTTGCCGAGAGCCTGCTCGCCACGCTCATCGAGTATTTCAACCAGAGAGAGGCCGAAACTGCCTTGCCTGTCGTGCCGGGCGCGCACGCCCTCAAGCTCGGTTGTCTGCCCCATGCTCTCACGCCAGAGCTCCTGCGCCTCTACCGCAAGGTCGGTGCGAATTTTACTAATCATTGTGGTTTTACCTCCCAGAGCTTAACAAGATTTTGTGTTTATTATTTGCGGGAGGGAAATTGCTATACACCTTAAAATATTTTTGAAAAAAAGCTTGATTTTTCAGGGCATTGCTGGTACAATAATTATCCGTGAGTTCATCTGCACTGATAGAAAATCACGCCCGGGCAGGCGCAGGCCGCGTCTGCCGCTGAAATATAACGGCAGTAACCGTAAATAGGAGGAGGTGGCAAAGTATGCCCAATATCAAGTCTTCTGCAAAGAGAGATGCGCTGGCAAAAGCCCGCAACGCGAAGAACAAGGCGGAGAAGTCCGCGCTTAAGACCGCTGTGAAGAAGTTCGACGCAGCCGTTGCGCAGGGAGACAAGCAGGCTGCGCGCAGCACCTTTACTGCTGCGGTGACGGCCGTTGATAGAGCTGCGGGAAAGCATCTGATTCACAAGAACAACGCAGCTAACAGAAAGTCCAAGATGGCTGGAAAGCTCAACGCCATGGCCGACTGAAAGCGATAATACCCGCTCTGAGTTTTCAGGGCGGTTTTCGCTTTTTAAAGCGCGCACAGAGCCTGTCCGCAAACTGAATGCACACTCCAGCTATGTGCAGGAGAGCCTGTACTCAGTTTCATCTGATCGGCCATGCCCGAACAAATATCCCAGCACCAAAGCGGTGCTGGGATATTTGTTATTCTATCTCAAGTGGAAAGGTAATTATAATCGGTTGCTCGCCACCGTCTCCGGTGTCGGTCTCACCGGTATCGCCTCCGGATATGTCCGGTTCGGGTTCAGGTTCGGGTTCGACGGGGCTTCCTTCACTTTCACCGTCCCCGTAACCGGTCTCCGTCTCTGTGCCGGTTACAGGGTCTGTAGTATCCGGCTCGGACACGACGGGCTCCGGCGTGACATGCGCGCCAGGAGCATGGTAGGAGCCGCGAAGCTCGCAGCCGAATTGGTTGCAGGCGAAGGAATCGGGCCCGCCGGCGATAGCGCCGGTAGTGGCTGTCATGTAAGAGCCGCTGCCGTTGGAGGTGAGAATATTCACGTTTGCGGTGGTGACAGGCTCCTTGTAGGGGTTCAGGCAATCGTTAACCACGTCCAGCCAGGACTCGACGTCAAGACTGACATAGCTGATGTTGTTTATGGTACAGGACGCGCCTATCGGCGCTGTTTGGAAGTTAACGTTTTCCGGTGAACACATAAGAAACTGCCGTGCGAAAAAGGCCATGTTGCTCGCGTCTAAATCAGTTTCCACATTGTCAAGACACAGTTGAATTATATTTGTCAGGTTCGGGATATTGCCCAGAGAGAGCATCTGACTGGCAATGGCCTTAAGCAGATTTTGCTGCACTCCAATGCGTTCGAGGTCGCCTCCCGGATAGCCGCCGCCGTTGTTGCTGTATCTGTATCGGAATACGCCCAGCGTCTCATAGCCATTTAGAAGCTGATAGCCGGACTTGAGGTGAACATGGAAATGCTGGTCGCCGTCGTCATAGTCCATATCGATAGGCACGTCGAAATAAACGCCGCCGACCTCGTTTATCACGTCCTCAACGACATTGAGATTGACAACCGCGTAACAGTCCACATCAAAACCGACGAGATTTTTCACGTGGGTTTTCAGCCCCTCAATCGCGTCTTTGCCGGAATTGAAGTAGCCGGGGTAAACTGCGTTTATCTTTTTCGGCGTTGAACCCCAACTTATATTGGCCATTGTGTCGCGCGGAATGTTCACGCAGTCGATGGTGTGCTTGTTTGTATCAAGCTTGCCGACAATTATAGTGTCGGTGCTGTTGCTCTCGTGGTCGCGGCCGACGAGGAGGAATGTGTATATTCCGTCGTCGCGGTCTGTGAGCAGAGCGCCATCAAAGTCGTCCACGGGGTCGTCCTGATTGTCGGGCGTGCCGCTGCTTGCAGGGGCCTTTACTCCATCACCGGGCTTCGGCGAGACGGAAGCGCTCGGCGGTTTTTTGTTGTTGGCCGTCTCCGGCGGCTTTTCCCAGATAGAGTAGGCCACCACGACGCCCACAAGCGCCAGCACAATGACGCCCAGCAGCGTCAGCGCACGGCGCAGAGCTTTTTTCTGCCTGCTTTTTTCCGAAGGTTTAGTCTCGGCCTTTGCCGTGCCCTCATCCTTCTTCTTTTTCTTCCTGTTTCCGTACAATTCCATTTACAACCGCTCCCGAAATTTTGTGTAAAAAATTTCATGCGCGGGACCGAGGACGGCTCGCATGCTTGAAATTTTAAGGCCGTGACGTCTCTGACGGCACATGGGCAAATAGGCGCGTCGGGGCGCAAAAAGCCTCTTAATAATATAAACATATTTTGGACCAAAAGTGTATCATTTTTGAAAATTTTTAAAAGAATTTCATAGAAAAATTTTTGCCTCTTTGGGGAGGATTTACAGTGAAAATGCCAGAATACTTCTCCACAGCGAAAAAGTACGCCATATGAAATGGATATTAGCGGTCTGACGTTGCTCATTTTTACGTCTTGCAAACTTGCGCTGAGTATACTAAAATAAAAGCTCAAAGATTTCAATTTCCGGAGATGTTTTCAAATATGCTTACCTATAACGCCGGAAGCTGCGACATAGCCGTCATCGGTGCGGGACACGCGGGAGCCGAGGCAGCGTTGGCCGCGGCAAGGCTTGGACTGGACACAATCTGCTTTACCATAAATCTTGACGCTGCGGGCAACATGCCCTGCAACCCCGCCATAGGCGGCACGGGCAAGGGCCATCTTGTCAGGGAAATTGACGCGCTCGGCGGAGAAATGGCCCGCGCAGCGGACGAGTGCGCGATACAATACCGTATGCTGAACCGCGGCAAAGGCCCCGCGGTACACTCCCTGCGCGCACAGTGCGACCGGCGGCGCTATCAGGAGACTATAAAGCACGCTCTCGAGCGGCAGGAGAACCTGAGAGTCAAGCAGGCCGAGGTCGTCGCTGTTGGCACGGAGAACGGAAGCGTCAGCTCTGTGACTACGGCTACGGGCGCGGTGTACGCCTGCCGGGCGGTCATCGTGGCCAGCGGGACATATCTGCGCTCACGCACGATTATCGGAGAGGTGCTGAGTGAATCAGGACCGGACGGTCTGGCCGCGGCGGGGCCGCTGTCGGAAAGTCTGGCCGCTCTGGGGCTGACGCTGCGGCGCTTCAAGACCGGGACACCGCCGCGGGTGAACGCGCGCAGCGTGGATTTTTCAAAAATGGAGCTGCAACCGGGGGATGGGTACATCGAGCCCTTTTCATTTTCCACGCCGCCGGAGGGCCTTAAAAACCTCGCGGTGTGCTATCTGACATATACCAACGGGGAGACGCACCGTATAATACGGGAAAACCTTGCGCGCAGTCCGATATATGCGGGAGTAATCGAGGGTGTCGGCCCGCGCTACTGTCCGTCAATAGAGACAAAGGTGATGACATTCCCAGACAAGCCCCGACATCAGCTTTTCGTTGAGCCTATGGGTCTTAACACCGAAGAGGTGTACATTCAGGGATTTTCCTCATCTATGCCCGAGGAGGTGCAGATTCGTATGCTGCGCACGATACCGGGCCTTGAGCACGCGGAGATGACGCGCCCAGCCTACGCAATAGAGTACGACTGCGTGGACCCGACGGAGCTTTTGCCTACACTGGAGTGCCGGGCGGTGCCGGGGCTGTACGGCGCGGGACAGTTCAACGGCTCGTCAGGCTACGAGGAGGCGGCTGCGCAGGGGCTTATCGCGGGCATAAACGCTGCGATGAAAATTCTCGGGAGAAAGCCGCTGATTTTGCGACGCAGCGATGGTTACATCGGCACGCTTATCGACGATCTTGTGACCAAGGGTACGGACGAGCCCTACCGCATGATGACCTCGCGTACGGAATACCGACTTCTGCTGCGGCAGGACAATGCGGACGAGCGCCTTTGCGAGCTCGGCCGCCGTGCAGGGCTGGTTAGTGAGGAGCGGGTGAACGCGGTGCGGGAAAAATACGCCGCCGTTTCGCGCGAGATAGACCGCCTTGCGCATACGGGCACGGCTCCGTCCTCAGAGCTTGCCGAACTGCTTGAGCGGGCGTCCGCGGGGCGGGCGGAAAACGGCGCGGCCCTTTCCGAGCTGCTGCGCCGGCCGCGGATAAGCTACGACGACCTTGCCCCCTTCGACCCCGCGCGGCCGGACCTGCCGCGCGCGGTGTGCGAACAGGTGGAGATACGGATAAAATACGACGGCTACATAAAACGCCAGCTACGTCAGGCCGAAGAGCTTTCGCGGCTCGAGGAGAGGGGACTGCCGGCGGACATCGACTACGGAGAAATAAAGGGATTGCGCATTGAGGCCAGGCAGAAGCTCGGACGCATACGCCCTGATAATTTGGGCCAGGCCGGACGCATTTCCGGTGTATCCCCCGCGGACGTCGCGGCGCTGATGATATATCTGGAGAGGCGGAGCGGGTGAGCGTTGTCGGCGGGAAGGTTGACAAAATAGGACAAAGACGCTAAAATAAAAAAGCCCCCTGCACAGGGGGAAGAGGGTGTTGCCATAACGGTAAGGCGGCTGGCCACAACTCCCGAAATGGGGTGAGGCTGATGCGTATTACGTTACATATCGGAGCCTTCACGGTGACGATTATCGTAAAAAGACGCGGAAACCGCCACTCGGCAAAGTGACGGTTTCTTAGGTTCGCCTAAATACCTGTAACTGGGCTGACCGCTTATCGGCAGCACCCTTCTATGCTTTGATTATACTATACGGCGTCTGCCATGTCAATCCAACACCTAAGCCAAGGAGGTACACAATGTCAAAAATCGTACTCGGCCTGTCCGGAGGCGTGGACTCCGCCGTCTGTGCGCGACTGCTTCAGCGCGCGGGACATGAGGTGCTTGGCCTATACCTCGACATAGGTGATGAAAGCGCGCGCGCGGACGCGGTGTCTGCGGCGGGATTTTTAAATATGGAGCTCAAAATTCTTGACGTGTCAGAGGCGCTCGAGCGCAATGTCTGCGCTCCTTTCACGGCAGCCTACCTGCGGGGCGAGACGCCGAACCCCTGCATCATGTGCAACCCTGCGGTGAAATTTAAGAGCCTTATCGAGTGCGCGGACGAGTGCGGCGCGGAGCTTATCGCCACGGGGCACTACGCCCGCGCGGAGAAAGGCGCGCTGTACAAGGGCCGGCCAGCCAACGACCAGAGCTACATGCTATGCCGCTTGACGCGGGAGCAGGCTATGCGTCTCATTCTGCCGTTGGGGGAGCTGGAAAAGACGCAGACTCGTGCGCTGGCCGAGGATTTTCAATTACCTTTGGCGCACAAGGGCGACAGCATGGAGATATGCTTTATTCCCGACAGAGACTATGCCGGCTATATCGCACGCCGCGTTGCGCTGCCGGGCCCCGGTAACTTCACCTTCCACGACGGGATTGTCGGCCGGCATGAGGGTATTCACCGCTGGACCGTGGGGCAGAGAATTCCTGGCCTTTACAATGAGCGCAAACTGTACGTCTCGCGGATTGTGCCGGAGCGCAACGAGATTGAGCTCGCGCTTTGGGAAGAGCTTTTTAAAAGCCGCGTCCGCGTTCGTAACATGAGCTGGCTCATAGAACCGCCTGAGAGGCCCCTCCGCGGCAGCGTCAAGGTGCGGCACACGAAATGGGAGTGTCCCGAGTGCACCGTAACACCCCTGTCGGGCGGTGGGGCGGAGATAGCAACCGACGAGCCGCTGAGAGCCCCCGCGCCGGGACAGTCTGCGGCGATATATCAGGGGGAACGGCTGATAGGTGGAGGATACATCGTCAACTTATAGGCTCTTAGCCTCTGAGCTGAGAGCGATTTGCTCTACTTCGTGCAGAGATTTTTTTGCCAGGCGTATGTCCTGAGATGTAATGTATAAAGGGTGGTTTCACCAGGCCACTACATTACATTGACTGTGGTTCATTTGTGGCAGAATGGCACAGGCTGGAGGGGCGGTGATTGACCAGCAGGAGGGAACTGAAGCGGGAGCGTCCGGGGATGACTTGGGCGCTCCGTTCTCTTTGTTGGCCCTCTCGAAGAGCACACTTACTTACCACCCGCAAGTGGCGGTGGCACTGCCTGCGGCAGTCGTACGCTCTCCGAGGGAGGTACGCTGGGCGTCCCTTCCCTGCCCAGTATGGACAGGCCAGCAGACGCCACCGACGGCTTGTGCATC